>NZ_JBGXYA010000054.1:0-6627 GCF_041814905.1 Glaesserella sp.
TCGGTAATAATTTGCAAACGGCGGGTAGGTTTGTCGCTTTTGATATCATCCATTGCCTCATAAATCGCGGCGGTTAAGATCGGGATACTTTTATCACTTTTAAGGGTTAAATCGGTAGTTGGGGCAAGGTTTTTGACTTTGTCCAAATCTCCGGCTTGAATGGCTTTGACTAATATTTTTTGTTCTTCCGTGAAATGGTCCATGGGGTAACTTTCAAACATACAACCTCCTAATAATAGTGTTAAAATCAACAATAATTGCTTCATAATCTCCTTCCTTTTCATGCTTACGGGGAAATTAATTTGATGGTATCAGTAAATTGACTTTCCAAAGCATTAATTACTTTATCCATTCCGTGATCGTCCAGTGAATTGCCAATGTCAAACGGTATCCAATTATCCTTTGTTTGTATAGGAAGCTGATAACGTTCCGTATAACGGGCATTCGGAGCCAATGCGCCCAGGGCGTCCGCCGCATCTGCCAGCGCATAAGGCATTCTTGTCGTTGGATTAATTCTTTTAACAACATCAGGCAAGGTTTTGGGTTCCAATTCCTGTACTCGGGTTAGCAATTCTTTTTTAATATAATAGGCTTCAATTTGGCTTGATTCTATTTCAGTTATTCTTTTTACAGTTATATCTCGTACACCAGCAGCATTAAATGTCGTTGCCTTAGCTCCGGATGCCATCGATGCCGCACTAGCTAATCCACCTCCGAGAGAGTGACCAACAATTTCAATCGCATTGGATGTACCCGCTTTTTTAATTTTTTCACCAATTTTTACTGCTCGTGTGTAGTAATCAGATTCAAGCCCTAAGCCTTGTTTAAGGTTGTTTTTCCAATCTTCCAAAGAGGTTGTGCCTTTAAAGCTGATGGTTGGTTTCATATCGTTGCCGAATACTGCCGGATCCGGCGCAAATACACGAGCGCGAAAATCAGTATCTGGAGGAAAGTCTTCTGCTGATAAACCATATTTAGCTAATTCTTTTTGATCCATACTAATTTCTTTCCAACCTGCCGGAGGATGGCTACCGATAGGCGAATAAGCGGCTTGAGCCAATCGGGCTGCTTGTAGCGCTCTGCGCTCCCGATCGAGCTTATCGGCTAAATCATGTTTGCCTTCCGCCCGTAATTGTTCGATTTGCTTAGATTGTGCTTGCCATTCTTGAGCTAGGGCTGCATTGGCTGCCGCTACGGCTTCTGGGGGCGGTGCATCTTTGGCAATCGGATTACCTGCAGCATCGCTTACCGCCCCATTATTAACATACACACTCTCTTGACCGTTAATCGTTACTTCTCCCGAACCGGAAATGACAACGGAACCTTCATGCGTGAGGGTAATGGAGGCTCCGTTGGTTGAAAGGGAGATACTGCCTCCTTGAGAGGATACGACAAGTTGTTTCTCTGAGGTCAGTGTGCGTTTAATACCGACCTCATTGATACTGCTACTTGCTAATAAAACTAACTCATTTTGCTGTACGGTTTTATTCCGGTTACCTTGTACGGTAATATTTTGTGCTTTTGAAACCGATTCGCTGTGTTCGTTATTCACCACGGTAGTTTTATCGTTGAGCACATCCGTCGTCATATCTTTTTGTGCTTGGAAGTCTAAACGTTGCCCCCCCGGGGAGTCTTCCATCAATACACCGTTATAGCCGTTACCTTTGTATGTTTGCGACATAAGGTGCATTTGCGTTTTGTTTGCCGGTAAGGCTGCCGGCGACATATTATTAGCATGGTATGTTCGCCCGGTAACTATCGGTTGGTCAGGATCTCCATCTAAGAAATTTACGACAACTTCATGTCCGACTCGTGGAATTGCCATCATTCCCCAACCTTTCCCTGCCCAAGGTTGGGTTACCCGAATCCAGCAGGAGCTGTGATCATCGGATTTTCCTTCTCTATCCCATAAAAATTGTAGACGAATACGCCCAAAGTTATCAGTATAAATTTCTTCTCCCTTCGGGCCTACCACTATCGCCATTTGAGGACCTTCCACCCGAGGTTTTGTGCGTTGCATTGGTCTCCAAGTTTGTCCGCTTGGGATAAACTCAAATCTGGCGGTGAGCGTGGTGCCTTTTTCTCCTGCCTCAACTTCGGCAGCTTGCGGTTGCTTCCCTTGATAAATAATACTCACTGGTTGCCAAAGGGTATTTAAACTTTCATTACTATGGCGTTGTAAGCTGAACAATTTCCCTACCTGTAAGTTCGGACTATTGCTTTCTCCCCATCCTAAATGAGCATCTTGTCTTAGCCCGTCCAAACGGTAACGGGTGTATTGCTGACCGCGACCATCTTTAAATCTTCCCGGATAATCATAATGTTCATAGCCGCTTCTCTGATGTTCCGCATCTTTTGCCGTGGCATCAAATTGTGCCGTCCAGTTTGGTTTGCGGAAGGTGTAATCTTTTAATTGTACCTGTGACGGACGGACTTTTTCCGAGCGGTTAAAACTCGTTATACTTTTTTCTTGGAGTTGTGCATTTCGATTGACATTATAGGGCAGTGCAACTGAGGTGCCTAAGGTAGCGGCATCGTCGGTAAATATCAGACGATGTTGTCCGTTATCTTGTTCAAAGTAGTAAAAAATTCCTTCTTCCGCCGTCAGACGCTGTAAAAAATCAAAATCCGTTTCGCGATACTGTACGCAGAACTCCCGTTCTGCATGCGGGTGGCGTAGTACAAAAGCGTAGTCAGCCACTTTATTTTCTTCCAATAGCGTGGAGATAATGGTTTGAATATCTTTTTGTTGAAAAATCCGAGCATTGTGTCGCAGAGTGGTTCGCCATAGATCCGGATAAATTTTTAAGCGATAGTGAGTGTTTCTAAATCCGCTGTCGCCTTGCTCAAAGTCTGCCACCATACCGGAAAGCGTTTGTTGCAGTATGCCATCTTGCCAAACGGATAAGACTGCACGATTATCCAATATTGCTGCCGGATCAACAGCCGGGTTTGCGCTACTAAGCATAACGTCTAAACAATATAAATCGCTATAATGAGAAGTAAATTGAAAACGGATGACGGAAAAGGTTAAAGGCGATAAGTCGCCTGCTGTTAACGTGAATTGCAATCCGCTTGGCGGACGCTTAAATAAGGCTGTCAGCAAGTCTAAAGGGGAGAGGGATTCTGCATTTGGCTTATTATCTGATGAAGTCCAAACAGTGGATGGTGTTGTCGCCAGGCCAATTTGTTGAACGCGATGGATTACCTCTTTGGCAATACCAACAACTTGTGTTGCCTGTGACATCGTTTTTTGCGCCTTTGCTATTTGAGAAGCCAATTTATCATTACCGACCAAATCAGCAACGGAACCAACGCTGTCCGCTGTTGAATTTAGCTGATTGAGACCTGATGACAATCGATCTGTAGACATAAAAAATTCCTTCATTCCTACTCCGACCTTGGAGCCAATATCAAAACGTTAACAAATAAAAATTCTAACTTAAATTGAGTTTTAAATAGGCTGCTTTAGAAAAGTAATCTTCGGCATTCCACATGACTAATATAACTCAATTAGTTGTCAAAATATATAGCCTATTGAAAATCAGTTTAAACAAATGGGGTAGCCAAATGCAATAAATCTTAAGCTGGATTAGCTATAGGTGATTCTGTTGATGAAAATAGGCATAAAGCCAGAAGCGTACTGATATAACTAAAATACAAAAATGTTTTTTTAAATCTACAAGTGGTCTGTTTCGATAAATTTTTTGCAAATTTTTTATTAAAATAGACCGCTTGTGAGTTTTTCTATTAAGGAGGGTTGTCTGACTTTTAATTGGGGTAATGACTTTCTTATTTTAACCAAGTACCATAATTTATGACTACATTACAAAATATATAACCAAAGCCATAAACAGCCATATAAAAATACTTTACTCGACTCCCCTAAAAATCCACAGGTGTTTTTGTTAAAACACGATTCCAAATAATTTTAATCATACAAATCATTATAAAATTCATAAAATACACACCGAAATAAATCAAAATTATCATCGACACATCATAATGCCACGATGGCAATGAAAAAAATACAAATACAATTTACTAATCAATGTATAAAGTATTATGCCAGATAACAAAATAAAAAAGTCTTATAGAAATATCTGTTATTTCGTGTATAAAAAACTAAGAACGCGATACATAAACATAGTATATAATTAATCATAATTAAATATGGATTTCCAATCATCCCTTATTACACCATAGTTAACATCTACCTCTAAATCACCTTTTAAACCAAGTAATATAGCCAGTTCTCTGTTAACTCCTTGTAGCAATCTCTTTATTCAAATCAACCAAACTTTTTATATCAGCATCCGCTCCAACAGAACCCACACTACCGCCGAAACTTCCGCGAACATTCACATATCGGCTGTTAAACTCACCTTTGGCTTCAGCCTCGACCAGTGAAGCCTTGGCTTTAAGATTAATCTCACCACCATAAATATTACCGACTCCACCGTATACTTTTGCAGTAGCCTCACCGCCGGCAGAGCCTAATTTCCCTTCCAGGCTTCCACCTGCACTTAAATTTTTATCTCTCAGTTGTGCATTTACCGCAGTACTTGTAAAAATTCCGTCTGCTTTAGCAGATATTCCGTTGTTACTCTCAAAATGCCCATCTACGGCGAGTATTTTTGCTTTAAATTCTGCATTTTTTCCTTCAATAGACATACCCAACATTTTAGCGGAAGCTTCTCCATTTCCATAGCTCGCCGTAAAAGCAGTTGCCTTGGAATCAATGTCATTTTGGTTGTTATGAATGTTAGGTTTATTTTGTTGCGGAGCTCGACAAGTTTCGTAGAGGGATAGAAGAAATGACAGAAAACAGGGCAGGCGGCAGTCCTTCGATGGTTAGGGTGAATTGTCAGAGAATCTCTTTTATTGAGCCCATTTGCAAAATTTTTCTCGGAACTGACCGCTTGTTGTCGAAAGAATACTATTTAAAGAGTAATTTAGGGTATTTGATTTCTCGTGTTACATACCATTCTTGGTATTTTTTTTCGACTTCGTCTATATAGCCTGTGAATAACACTTCTTTAATATGTTCATGATTAAAATGTTGCATTTTTCCTTCTACTCCCACAGGGTAAAAACAAGCAGCATAATCGGTATAGCCTTTAATGCCTTCTAACGTTAAAAGCGCATTACGTACAACAATCATAAATTTTTTTTCTTCTTTGGCATTTTTTAATGTTACCACACTGCCTAATGGTAGAATATTCATTCGCTGTCCTCCAAATATAATTTTTTAAAAGGTTTGAGTCTTAAAAATTCTTGATATCTGAGTTGAGCCTCAACTTCATCATTATCAATATAGCCTTTGAAGTAAACTTTTTTAATATCTTCAGTATTAAAATAAAAACGATTATCGCCCGTTGCACCAATAACATGTGGACAGCCTAGATATTCAAAATACCCTTCTTCTCCTTTATAGTTAACAGGTATGACTCGATTGATAATCATCATTTTATAACCTTCATCGGCACCGTGTAATTGGATAATACTGCCAATCGGTAACAGCGACGGAATAGTATGATCAGTCATAGATAACTCCTTTGATGAAAAATAAGTATGAAACAAATAAAATAAATCCAGTAAATATATATACATATATATTCCGTATTATATTTTCATGCTTAAATCCTTTGGGGTTAAAAAATATAACAACTGTTCTTCCCCATATAATACTTAGTAGAATGATTATATATATAATTAGCAGAGCAAGAAAAGCAGCAGTATCTAGAACCCAAGATCCTTTTAATTTTTCAGGTATATAGATAAGCCCTAATATTGCTAACAATAAAAAAAATAGAATGAAACCGAGAATTTTAGTTTTTCTGTTTAAAAAAAATAATAGTACAATACATATTGAATTAAATATAAACATCATTTAAAAAGCTCTTTAAATTTATTCCAATCAAACTGCCCTTCAACTTCAATACCACCAAAAACTTTGATGGCTCCCCCTGCTTCAAGTTGTTTATTAGTATTATCCCAAACACCTTTGACTCCAAAATCAAATGCAGGTCCCGCATTTGCTCCTATTTTGCCACAAATCATCATAAAACTCTCTTTTGTTCCTAAACATGCTTTGCCTTCTGCAGCAATCGCAGAAGCTTGTGTGGCAGCTTTACCTTCAATACCATATCTGCCATTTTCCCCAGTAAGGACATTTATTTTTCCTTCTGCATCGGCACTAAATGTTGTGAGTTTACCTTCAACACTACCAACTCTTCCACCATATTTCCCATCAAGCGAAGTAGCAATGGCTTCAACTTTACCGCCCGCACCTGACTCCGAAATAGAACCTGTTCCTGAAACGTATCCAACTTTGCTGTTAAATCCGCTCTGCTTATCTTTTGTCGTTGCCGTAATGTTCATTAATGCTGCTGAAGCATTTGCTTGCCCATTGCCTTTCGGATCGACACTTAAACTTCCTTGAGCACTAACCAGTTTGGAGCTAGCGTCTATTACACCTGAATTTTGTTGTGATACCAAACCGACCTCACCACTTGCGGAAAATCCTCCTTCTTCGCTTCCGCCGGTACCTCCGCTAAATATTTCTATACCTTTTTTAAGACCCACTAAAGTAAATATACTACATCCATCCGGTATTTAATTAAA
>NZ_JBGXYA010000055.1:0-67668 GCF_041814905.1 Glaesserella sp.
AATCAATATGGGACCGGAACGCCGTTCAATGATTATGACCGAAGAACAAAAAATTTCGACGGCGTATCATGAAGCCGGGCATGCAATTGTCGGTTATCTTATGCCGGAACACGATCCGGTACATAAAGTAACGATTATTCCGCGCGGACGTGCGTTAGGCGTCACCTTCTTCTTACCGGAAGGCGATAAAATCAGTATCAGTCATAAACAGCTTGAAGGAAAATTGGCAAGTACCTATGGCGGACGTTTGGCGGAAGAGTTGATCTACGGTAAAGAAAATATCTCAACCGGGGCATCAAGTGATATTCAAGTCGCTTCTAATATTGCTCGTCGTATGGTGACGGAATGGGGCTTTTCAGAGAATTTAGGTCCGATTCTTTATAAAGAGGAAGAAAGCTTCGGTGCGCCGAAAGTGGTTTCAGACGCAACGGCGGAATTGATTGATCAAGAAGTACGTAAAATTGTTGATCGTAACTATGAACGGGCAAGAAAGGTTCTTGAAGAGAATATGGATATCTTGCATGCAATGAAAGATGCGTTAATGAAATATGAAACCATCGATATGCCACAGATTAAAAACTTAATGGAGCGTAAACCGGTCGGTGAGCCTGCAGGTTGGAGAGAAAACGATAATGGCAGTAGCGATACGCCTTCTGAGCCTTCCAATGATGTAAAAACAATGGAAAAGTCTAAAGAAGATAAAGCGGCTTCTGACAATAAATTAGGTGATTCTGTGGCAGATAGCGAAGCAGACGCAAAATAAAAAGGTAATGAAATAAAAAACCGAGTGATGATATTACTCGGTTTTTTTATTTCTGTTTTATCTTGTTGCAAGCGGTTGGAATTTCGCTAAAATTTGCAAATTTTTCACGAAAAAGGACCGCTTGTATGGCAATTTTTTCTTCTCTTTCGGATTCGTTTCGCCAAATATGGAAAAAATATCCGATTGAAATTTTACTGAGTTTAGTCACCTTCGTTGCGATTCTATTCGCTGATTTGCGCACTCCGATCAACGAAGACGAGTCCATATTTCTCTTTATTTTACTTTTCCCGAATTTCTTTACTGTCATTTATTTGATGAATATTCATCGGTTCCATTATTTGTGGTCGATTTTGTATCCGATATTGGGTTCGGCATTAGCCTATGCCTTTGGATTTAAAGGACATGAACAGGTTTTTCTCGGATTGTATTTCGTTCATGTAATCCTGTTTTTCACCCGTGGATTTAATCCGGATAACCGTCATTTTATTTATAACATGATAACCTCCGCAATCAATTTGGCTTTTGCTCTGATTTTAGCCGGAATTGTTGCAGGCAGTATATTTCTGATTCATATCAGCATTGATGCCTTGTTTAAGCTGAAACTGTTTGAGGAGTATTTTTTAGGTAAGTTGTGCTGGGGCGTGTTTGTTTTCTGTACGGCATTCTTTTTTCTTATTTTAGAAAATAGGACTGCACCTTATGGCGAGCAACGTGAAAGCTTGCTACAGGTAGGGGAAATTCTGATTAATTATATTTTTTCACCTATCGTGATGATCTATACGCTGATTGTTTATCTTTATTTAGTCACGATTTTATTTGCCTTTGAATTACCGGTCAGTAGTGTTTCTACCATTATTTTACCGTATATCGGTTTAGGGTTGCTTTGTATTGCGTTACGCCAATTCTCAGAAAATCCGAAATGGCAATGGTTTTATTGTCATTTTGCCTATTTTTCGATTATTCCGCTCGGGCTGTTATGGCTAGGAATTTATGAACGCATTTCAACCTACGGTTTTACGATCGTTCGTATATGGTTGATTGCGATTTCTCTGTTAGTGACTTTATTTGTTGTGTTTTCGTTACATAAAAAATGGTTGCAATATCGTTTATTCAGTTTGATGACGATGATTTCCATCATTGTGATGACGATGGTCATTTCTCCGGAAAAAATTGCTTTAAACAGCCAGCAGCAACGTTTTATTACGATCATGAAACAACTTAACGGCTTAGATGAAAACGGAAAAATTCGTGCGGAATTTCTTTCAAATACCTATAAACATAAAGTGGTAGATAAAGAGAAATATAAACAGCTTAATGATTTATATTATTTCTATCTTGATAATCCGAGTATGATTGAGTTTTATGGTCAAGAGTCTTTAAGTACTTTGGCGTCTATTTATTATGAGTTCGACAACGCGCCTGCCGGGCAGGATTATGTTTATGTTAAAGGGCTTGAAAGCGTAGCGAATGAGGAACTGATACATTCTCGTCAACGCGGGTTAGCTATTGATATAAGCCAATATCGTGAATTTGTCCCGGCGGCAAGAGGTGATTTGTTGGTTGTTTCTGCCAATGATGATCCTAGTGGTATCGTTACCTTTACAGAAAACGGTCAACCGTTACATTTTTCTCCGGAAAAAGCGCCTATCAGTATTGTTTCATCGTATCACTCTGAATTACTTTTTTCATTTAATGAAGAGTATGTACAACGTGTGCTACGTAAACACGGTATTAAACTTGCTACCCGATACGATTATCAGCAATTAGTGCCGGCTTTAAATGAGTTACTTGAAATTAAGACAGAGAAGGGGGAGTTGTTAGTGTTTGATTCCATCAAATTGTTTTATATTGAAAAAGGCAATTTCAAAGGTTATGTGTTTGTGGGCGGAGAGTTGAGCGGTTATTTTCGCTAATACGCTATTTTCACCTTACAAGCGGTGAGATTCTCAACTTTTTTTGCAAAAATGAGGGAAGCGCTCTCACCTTGTTGGGGCTGAATATAAGTTGTACATATAAATTTGCAATCGTATTAGAATTTTTACATTTTTATGATGCTATTTGCTAGAATGCGCTCCTATTTATCCATTTTGAGGTCTCTATGAAAAATAAAACCTTTGGTAGTGCGCTAATTGTTGCAGGAACAACAATCGGTGCAGGAATGTTGGCAATGCCGTTAACCTCTGCGGAGATGGGCTTTGGCTACACGTTAATTCTATTATTCTTATTATGGGCGTTGCTTTCTTACAGTGCCTTATTGTTTGTGGAAGTATATCAAAAAGCGGAACGTAAAGACGCGGGTATCGCCACTTTAGCCGAACAGCACTTCGGTATGGTAGGGCGTGTTCTTGCCACGCTTTCGCTTGTTATTTTTATGTATGCGATCTTGACGGTTTACACCCTTGGCGGCGGTAACTTGTTCGAACAGTTTTTAACTTTTGCCGGTGATAATGCAGGAAGTGTGGCAATCGTTCTATTTGTTGTCATTTTTGCGATTGCGGTGACAATAGGTACCGGTGCGGTGGATGCTTTCACCCGTTTACTTTTTATTGCTAAATTGATTGCTTTTGCGCTGGTGTTATTTTTTATGTTACCAAAAGTGACGATGCAAAACTTAGGCGCAATGCCATTGAAATATTTAGCGATTATTTCAGCAAGTCCAGTTTTCTTTACCTCTTTCGGTTTTCATGTCGTGATTCCGAGTATCAATAACTATTTAGATGGTGATATTCGCCGTTTACGTATCGCTATTATTTGCGGTACCGGAATTCCGTTGGCCGCTTATATCGTGTGGCAAATGGCAACTCACGGTGTTTTTGAACAGGTGCGATTTGTGGAGATTATTCGTGAAAATCCGACACTAAACGGCTTGGTTGATGCGACTTATCAAGCGACAGGCAGTAATTTAATCAGTGGTGCGGTGAGAATTTTCTCCGCGTTAGCGTTAATTACCTCCTTCCTTGGTGTCGCATTAGCATTGGTCGATTGTTTAGACGATTTACTCAAACGTGTAAATGTAACGGCTAACCGCATTACATTAAGTCTGTTAACTTTTGTACCTGTGTTGTTATTCTCTTTATTCTATCGTGACTTCTTAGGGGTCTTAACTTACGCCGGTCAGATGTTTACTTTCTATGGTTTAGTGTTACCGGTGGGTATGGCATGGATGCTCAGACGCAAATACCCTGACCTGCCGTATCGTGTCCTCGGTGGTAATATTGGTTTATTCGTAGCGTTAATTTTAGGTCTTCTTATTATTAATGTGCCTTTCTTAATTAAAGCAGGATATTTACCAACCGTTGTCGGTTAAGCTTGATTATCTTGAGAAAAATAAAATCCGATCGTATTACAAGCGGTCGGATTTTTTTATTTTTTTGCAAATAGATTTAGACCTGATGATTATTCCCTTGTAAAATGAGTAAATTAGAACAAAACGCTAAAAAGGTGAAAAAATGGAAAATAAAAAACTACCTAAAGCCCTCGATGCTATTGATTTAAAAATTTTGAACGAATTACAGCGCAACGGAAAAATTTCGAATATCGAACTTTCTAAACGTGTCGGATTATCGCCGACGCCATGCTTGGAGCGTGTGAAACGTTTGGAAAAGCAAAATGTCATAATGGGATATCGTGCATTGCTGAATCCGGAATTACTGGAAGCACCGCTATTGGTCATTGTGGAAATTACTTTAGTTCGTGGTAAACCGGATGTGTTTGAAGAATTTAATCGTGAAGTACAGCAGCTAGATGAAATTCAGGAATGTCATTTGGTTTCCGGTGATTTTGATTATTTGCTCAAAACCCGTGTTGCTGATATGGCGGCGTATCGTAAGTTATTAGGAACGACGCTGTTACGTTTACCGGGAGTAAACGACACGCGGACTTACGTTGTAATGGAAGAAGTGAAACAAACCAACTATTTGCTGTTGAAATAAGGATTTGATGTGATTGACCGTTTAAGAGGAAAAGAGAATTTAATTAAGCTGGTTTTATTGTTGACCACGGCTATCGGCTTATATCTTATTATTGCTTGGGCAAGTTATAGTCCGCTGGATAATGCTTGGTCCGTCGCCAGTTCCGCGACTCATCATGTATTAAATAAAACAGGTGCTCTCGGTGCATGGATCATTGATATTTTATTTAGTGCGTTTGGTAAAGTCGCCTTTGTTTTCCCATTCGGGCTAACGTTTACTGCGGTTTATATTTTAGTTTTACGGTTAGCTGATGAGTTAAATTGGCGTGAAATGATCGCTTGGTTTGTTAGTTTTTTATTACTCATCATTGGGTTGTCAGGATTAGCAAACGTGATTTTATCGAATTCAGCTTACTATTTATCCGGCGGTGTTGTTGGCGGTTTGCTTAATGATTTTGTCAGCGACTCGTTAGGTCAGTTTGGGGTGTTGTTTATTTCCATGCTGTTGACTGCAGTCGGTTTCTATTTTTGTTCAGGGCAGATTATTATCGGTTTATTTAACCGTTTATATCATTGGATTATCGGTACTCCTAAAGATCAGCTTGTACCGTTATCTAAAAAGACGCCTCGTCATAATGATGTTATGCCGGAAACAGTAGAACTTGAAAATTCGGAAGAACTAGAAGAAAGCCAATTAACCGATGTTTCTGTTTTTTCTCGTCCGAATATTACCGGTTTGAAAAATACTGGGCAGTCTGTATCGGCAGTGACTACAGAAACGGTAACGGCGGCAACTCAAGATGCTATATCCGACGATTCAATGTATAGCATACATTCGGAAACTCATTTACCCAAAGTAAGTGTGCCGGAATCTATTTCACATCCGGTATTTTCATCAACAAATGAAAATACGATGCACGAAATACCTTCTGTACAAGAAGAACGTGTTATGCCGACAATTCGTCTAAATCCTCAGGCTTCTGTTAACCCACCATCGGCTTCAAAAGAGGACGCAAATGTCATTGCGGGATATCAACCAAACGAGATACAAAACGAAGGGCAGCCAAAATTTGTCGGTAATATGATACCGCAGGTCCAACTTGAACCGATTCAGGAAGGGCATAAACCGGTACAAGAAGAGTTGGTCTTTGAACCTAAAACTCAATCATCTCCGTATCCGAAAGGTTATGGTGACAGTTTGATTCATCCGCTGTTGCAACGTAGAAAAACGGTAGAAAAACCAACCACGCCGTTTCCAACAATCGATTTACTTACAGCAACTCCGGCAACGACTCAACAAATTACGAAACAAGAAATTCTGGAAACGTCAGACCGTATTGAACGAGCATTAGCGAGTTTCGGGGTGAAAGCTTCCGTTGAAGATGTGTTAGTGGGGCCAGTGGTTACCCGTTATGAAATTTTACCGGCAGACGGTGTCCGAGTATCTAAAATTGCCAATCTTGGTAGTGATTTAGCACGGGCATTGATCTTTAAAGCGATCCGAATTACTGATGTCGTACCGGGCAAGCCATATATGGGTATTGAAACACCGAATCGCCATCGTGAAACGGTATGGTTGCGCGATGTGTTGGATAGTAATGAATTTCGTCATAGTCAGACAACTTTACCAATGGCGCTTGGTAAGGATATTAGCGGTCAACCTGTGGTGGTGGATATGGCAAAAATGCCGCATTTATTAGTAGCAGGACAAACCGGTGGGGGAAAATCGGTCGGGGTAAACACCATGATTTTAAGTCTGTTGTTTAAACTGACGCCGGAACAAGTTCGCTTTATTATGATTGATCCGAAGGTTGTCGAACTTTCTATCTATAATGATATTCCGCATTTATTAACACCGGTCGTGACAGACATGAAAAAAGCTGAAAATGCATTGCGTTGGGCCGTGGAGGAGATGGAACGTCGTTACTTGCTTGTAAGCAGTTTAAGTGTCCGTAATATTGAAGGATATAACGACAAGATTGAAAAAGCGGCAGAAATGAATTTACCGATTCCGAATCCGTTATGGAGACCACGTGATTCAATGGATGAATTGGCTCCGCCATTGGAAAAAATGAGTTATATCGTTCTTATTGTGGATGAGTTCGCTGATTTAATGATGTCTGCGGGAAAACAGGTCGAAGATCATATCATGCGGATTGCTCAAAAAGCTCGCGCAGTCGGTATTCACTTGATTTTGGCGACTCAACGACCTTCAACGGATGTGATTACCGGTGTTATCAAAGCGAACATTCCGAGCCGTATTGCATTTACGGTAGCGAGCCAAATTGACTCTCGTACAATTTTAGACAAAGGCGGTGCGGAATCTTTATTAGGCAGAGGTGATATGCTCTATTCCGGTGCGGGAAGCCCGGAAATTATACGTATTCACGGTGCATTTATGACGGATGATGATGTTCAGCGTGTTGCAGATAACTGGCGTGCGCGTGGTAAACCATCATATATTGAAAATATTACGGCTTCGGTTGATGACGATAATGGGTCAGGCGAGCGAGGTACAAGCGGTGACTTAGACCCATTATTTGACGAAGTAACGCAATTTATGATTGATAGCGGTACGACATCAATCAGTGGTATTCAGCGCCGTTTCTCAATTGGTTTTAACCGTGCGGCACGGATTATCGATCAATTGGAAGAGCAAGGTATTATCTCTGCGGCAGATAATCGCGGTAAAAGAGAACTGTTGGCAAGATAACTTTCAAATAAAACGAGGATAAAAAGGTAAATTATTATGCGTTTAGGTAACGAAAAAGAGAGTAGAAATGTGGAAGATCGTCGTAGTCAAGGCTACTCAGGCAGACGAGTTTCTATTGGTGGTGGAAAAGGGGGGATTTTAGGCTTTATTATTTTATTGATCGGCGCTTATTATGGCGTAGATTTATCGGGGGTAATTAGTCTTGGTCAAGAAAACCAATATGAGCAGAGCCAAAGTAGCACGATTTCCTCCGAAGAAGCCGAGCTAAAAACACTTTCCAGTAAAGTGTTATACACAACGGAACGTATTTGGGGCGATTATTTTAAGCAGAATGGTTTAACTTACCGTGAACCGACGTTGGTGCTTTATCGCGGAGCAACAAGTACCGCTTGTGGTGTTGGTCAATCAGTGATGGGACCGTTTTATTGTCCGGCGGATGAAAAAATTTATCTCGATCTTTCTTTTTATAACGATATGAAAACGAAGTTAAAAGCTTCAGGTGATTTTGCTTTTGCTTATGTTATAGCTCATGAAGTCGGTCATCATGTGCAGCATCAATTAGGAATTACTCAAAAAACACAACAAGCACAACGTAGTGCGGGTAGCCAAAGAGTGGCAAATCAAATCTCAGTGAATGTTGAGCTACAAGCAGACTGTTTTGCCGGTGTATGGGGTTACCAAATCCAAAAAGAGGGTAAATTAGATGCGGGAGATATTGAAGAAGCCTTTTTAGCGGCAGAAGCAGTGGGAAATGATCGTATCCAACAACAGAGCCAAGGGCGAGTGATTCCGGATAGTTTTACCCACGGTTCATCCGCTCAGCGTTTGACATGGTTTAGAAAAGGTTTGCAGTCCGGAAACCCGAATGTATGTAATACTTTTCAGTAATCGGATATAAAACATTCAATTGTATTGATGTACTATTAAAGCAGTACAAATCTATTTGACAATGTAGATAGATTCTTCTACCTTAGTCCGTGATTTAGTGTGGTAGCCAATGGTCGAAAGACAATTGGTCTTAAAAAATGAGATGTAACCAGTATAGTGAGACTAAAAATGATGTACAAAAATGATGACCTCAGAATTAATAAAATTGAAGAGCTCTTACCTCCTGTAGCGCTATTAGAGCGCTTCCCTGCTAGCGATGTGGCGGCAGAAACTGTCGAAAAAACACGTTCGGCAATCCATAAAATTATTCATGGTGCGGATGATCGCTTATTAGTGGTTATTGGTCCTTGCTCAATTCACGATCCGAAAGCAGCGTTGGAATATGCGCACAAAATCAAAGAGATTCGTGACAACCCAAAAATTAACCAAAATTTAGAAGTCGTTATGCGTGTTTATTTTGAAAAACCGCGTACTACAGTAGGTTGGAAAGGGTTAATTAATGATCCTTATTTGAATGAAACTTTTGCTTTGAATGATGGTTTACGTATTGCGCGCAAAGTATTATCGGATATTAATGATTTAACCGTACCGGCCGCCGGTGAATTTTTAGATATGATCACTCCGCAATATGTGGCTGATTTTATGAGCTGGGGAGCAATTGGTGCAAGAACGACGGAATCTCAAGTCCACCGCGAATTGGCTTCCGGTTTATCTTGCGCCGTTGGTTTTAAAAATGCCACTAATGGCGGTGTAAAAATCGCCTTAGATGCTATCGGTGCAGCAGAAGCTCCTCACCATTTCTTATCGGTAACAAAATTCGGTCATTCAGCGATTGTTTCTACTGCGGGAAATCCAGATTGTCATATTATTTTACGTGGTGGAGATCATGCAACAAACTATGATGCAGAATCAATTGCAAAGGTTTGCGCGGATATTGAGAAATCCGGACGTCGTCCGCATGTAATGGTAGACTTCAGCCATGCAAACAGTCAGAAACAATTCAAACGCCAAATGGATGTGTGTGACAGCGTTGCCCAACAGATCGCAAACGGATCGCATCTGATTTCAGGGGTAATGATCGAAAGCCACCTTGTTGAAGGTCGCCAAGATTTAGTTGAAGGTAAAGAATTAGTTTACGGACAAAGTATTACCGATGCTTGTATTGGCTGGGAAGATAGCGAAAAAGCATTATTCCAATTGGCGGAAGCTGTAGAAAAACGCCGCAAATTAAACCAATAAAATGAATAAAACAATATTAGCATTAGACACAGCCACCGAAGCATGCTCTGTGGCTTTGTTACATCAGCAAAAAGTCACATTTACGGATGAATTAAGCCCCCGCACTCATACTCAACGTATTTTACCGATGATTGATGAGTTACTGTCCAATGCAGGGATTTCAATTAAAGATGTTGATATCCTTGCCTTTGGGCGTGGTCCGGGTAGTTTTACGGGCGTACGTGTCGGAGTCGGTATTGCTCAAGGTTTGGCTCTCGGTGCAGAATTGTCGGTAGTTCCGATTTCAAATTTATTAGTAATGGCAGAAGCGGCTTATCAGCAGTCAGCTGCGAAAAATGTGATTGCACTGATTGATGCACGAATGAATGAAGTTTATTTTGCCCAATTTGCAAGAACGGAGAATGGTTGGAAAGAAGTGATTGCGGAGCAAGTTTGTTCACCGGAAAAAGCGATCAGTCAAATTCTGCCAAACGATGATTATGTGGTTGTCGGTACCGGTTGGACCGCTTATCCGCAATTTACCGAAGCGACTTTGAATGTACAAATAAGCGAGATCACCTTGCCCTCTGCGCAATATATGCTGCCATTAGCCTTAACGGCGATTACTCAGGGAAATATTCAATCTGCGTTAGAGATTGAACCGGTTTATTTGCGTAATGAAGTGACTTGGCAGAAATTACCGCACAAGCGGTGAGTTTCGACGATTATTTTGCAAAAAGGGCAAGTCCATTGGATTTGCCCTTTTGGTTATCAGAGCAGCGTTTTATTCAAAAAGTGCTGCGTGTAAACCGCGGATAACCTCATCGGCTTCGCTGTTTTTCACCAAAGTACAAACATTGTTTGTGCTTGCACCGTAGCTGATTAAGCGAATATTGTACGGAGACAATGTACCGAATAATTGTTTTGCAATACCGGATTGAGTATGTAAGTTATTGCCGATAATCGCCACAAGTGCTAAATCGTTTTCTACTTGAACGTTACAGTGTTGACGTAATTCTGCTAACAATGCTTCAGATAACATATCCGCACCGGAAGATGCCGATCCTGTTTTATCTAAGGTGAGCGCAATGCTGACTTCAGAGGTGGTGATAACATCCACAGAAATTTTGTGTTGAGCCAAAATGGCAAATACTTTCGCTAAGAAACCTTGTGCGTGCAGCATACTTAAGCTTGAAAGCGTCAATAATGTTTGGTTGCGTCGCAATGCTAAAGCACGGAAGGTCGGACGAGGTTGCGGGTCACGCGTTACCCAAGTTCCGCCTTGTTCCAGGGCTTTACTTGAACCGACATAAACAGGAATATTACTACGAACGGCTGGCAATAACGTTGCAGGGTGAAGTACTTTAGCACCAAAGGTTGCCATCTCTGCCGCTTCGTTGAAGCTCATTGTATCAATGCGTTGCGCGGCAGGTACAACACGTGGGTCTGTGGTATAGATGCCCGGTACATCGGTCCAGATTAACACATCATCCGCATTCAATACTTCTGCAAGTAATGCAGCAGAGTAGTCACTACCGCCACGACCTAATGTTGTGGTTTTACCTTCATCATCACGACCGATAAAGCCTTGAGTAATAACCACTTTCCCTTCGGCAATCAGCGGTTTGACAATCGCATCGGATTGTTTTTGGGTTTTTTCATCGTTTGGCGCTGCCTTACCATAGTGATTATTGGTTGCCACAATATTCCGTACATCAACCCAAATTGCAGGGAAATTTCTTTCTTGCAATAGTTGGGTGAAAATCTTGGTTGACATCATTTCACCGTGGCAGATAAGTTCGTCAGTGAGTGCGGTAGACGTTGCAAGGCTTGCTGATTCGGCAAGGGCGGCAACGTGTTCTAACAACGCATCAACATCCGCTGACACTGCTTGAGGTTGTTGTAATTTCTCAATGATGTTGTATTGAATGGTACGAACGGCATCTAAAATTTCAGTACGGCGTGCTAAATCACAACCATTTGCCAATTCAACGAGATAGTTGGTGACGCCTGCAGAAGCAGAAAGTACGACAACGCGAGTATTAGGGTCTGCAGTTACAATGTTTGCACAGGCTGTCATTGCATCAAAATTTGCAACGCTCGTACCACCAAATTTTGCCACGGAAAGATGAGACATAATTAAAATTTCCTATAGAGTTAAATAAAAATTGTGTTTACAAAATAAAGGCTGAAGTTTTAGAGAGGAAATAGAATTGAGTTACTTTTGGCTTTGTGTATACAAAATTAAGAGCACTCCATTTAAAACGCACATACAATATCGTTTTAAACGACAGCTGATAGGATTCAACCTGCTCAGCCGATGATCATTCCTGTCTAGTGAATTCACATCTCGGCAATCACTCCCATCACTTATTCTCAATCGGTCTAGTTCCCTAAAATAAGTTGCCTGAGCGTTGCGCCTCTCCCGCTATAATTTGAATTATAACTTTAGTTCGTAAGGCTACGAAAAACGCACATATAAATAACTTTTTCTTATGCTTATGTCAAATAAAATTTATTAAATTGGTGTATCTTAATTCAACACAATATGTCGACGGCTAAAAAACAAACAGAGTATTTTCACTTCAGCCTTTTGCTTTTCAATCGGGCTTACTCTAAAATGACGCAATTAAATCAGCATATTCATTCATATTAGGAAAGCATAATGAGATTATTTAATACGCTCTTGATTTCAGTCGCTGTTTTTTCCGCTTCGGCAGTCGCATCGCAGTGGGAGCAAATCAAGGCGCCGGTCGCAGGTAAAGCACAATCGATCGGTGGATATAGTAACGGATGTATTATCGGCGCCCAACCGCTTGCGTTGAAAGGCGAGGGATATCAAGTTATTCGTTCGATTAAAAATCGTTACTACGGCCATCCGCAATTACTCGGCTACTTACAACATTTAGGTAAACGAGCAAAGGCATCAGGAATTCCGCCGATTTTGATTGGTGATATGGGAATGCCTGCCGGAGGACGATTTTCTTCCGGTCACGCCAGCCATCAAACGGGTTTAGATGCTGACATTTGGTTACGTTTCGGACCGATGGACGATGCAACCGCCCGTAATCCTGCCGGGCTTGCAACCATTATGGTCGACCGTAGTGCCAATGTGGTGGATGAAAAATTATGGACAAACAATCACACTAAATTAATTAAATTGGCAGCAACGGATCCGCGAGTAGATCGCATCTTTGTTAATCCGGCAATTAAGGTAAAATTGTGTAATACGGCAGGAACTGATCGTGAATGGCTACGTAAAATTCGCCCTTGGTATGCACACGACTCACATTTTCATGTGCGCTTAACTTGTCCGGCTGATGCAACAAATTGTGAAAACCAAGCCGCCATACCGGCAGGAGACGGCTGCGGGGCGGAACTGTATTCTTGGTTTGAGCCGGCAAAGCCGTCTAGTACAACGCCAAAAGCTAAAACGATTCCTCAACCGCCTCAGCTTTGTCAGATGATTTTGTCATCAAACGGGCTTTAAATGATGAGGGTGCGAGAACGCACCCTTTGACATTATTTCCATTAACGTTTTCCAATCTAACTTATTACATTTTATGCGTTTATTTATAGCTGAAAAACCAAGTCTTGGACGTGCTATTGCCGATGTATTGCCGAAACCGCATACCCGCGGAGACGGCTTTATCCAATGCGGTGAAGATAACGTAGTGACTTGGTGTATCGGTCATTTATTGGAACAGGCGGAACCTGATGCTTATGATGAGCGCTTTAAAATATGGCGGATGGAACATCTACCGATTATTCCCGAACAGTGGAAGCTCGTTCCGAAAAAAGAGACGCTTAAACAGCTTAAAGTGGTCGAGCGTTTAATCCAACAAGCGGATATCCTAATTAATGCAGGAGATCCGGATAGAGAAGGACAGCTGCTGGTGGATGAAGTTTTTGGCTATCTAAATTTAAGTGCCGAAAGAAAAGCGCAGATTCAGCGGTGTTTGATAAGCGATCTTAATCCGAATGCGGTAAAAAAATCGATTGAAAAATTGCAATTTAATCGCGATTTCATACCGCTTGCAACCTCCGCATTGGCTCGAGCCAGAGCCGATTGGTTATACGGCATGAATATGACCCGGGCCTATACTTTACAAGGTAGATGGGCGGGCTATAAAGGCGTGCTTTCTGTCGGTCGGGTGCAAACGCCGGTATTGGGGCTGATCGTGCGTCGAGATCTCGAAATCGAGAATTTTGTCCCAAAGGATTATTTTGAAGTATTGGCTCATATTGTCGTGCCTGAAACTCAAGAGCGTTTTACCGCACAGTGGCAGCCAAGCAAAGCCTGCGAAGATTACCAAGACGAAGAAGGACGCGTGTTGTCCCGTCCGTTAGCCGAAAACGTCGTGCAACGGATCAGCGGTCAGCCGGCATGGGTTACCGACTATCAGGATAAAATAGAAACGGAAACTGCACCATTACCTTATTCGCTTTCCGCTTTGCAGATCGATGCAGCTCGCCGTTTCGGTTTATCGGCACAAGATGTTCTGGATATTTGCCAAAAGCTGTACGAAACCCATAAATTGATTACTTATCCTCGTTCGGACAACCGCTACTTACCTAACGAACATTTTGCCGAAAGATTTAAAGTGATGGCAGCGATAGCCCACCATTTATCGGAATATGCCGAAAAACCGGCAGTGCTCGATTCGAATCAGAAAAATCGTTGTTGGAATGACAACAAAGTTGAAGCGCACCATGCAATTATTCCGACGGCGCGTCAAGGGCAAGTGAATTTATCCGACAATGAACGACATATTTATCAACTTATTGCCCGCCAATATCTATTACAATTTTGTCCGGACGCAGAATATCGAAAAGGTAAAATCACCTTGAATATTGCCGGCGGAACTTTTATCGCACAAGCCCGAAATTTAGTTGTAGCCGGTTGGAAAGCGCTGCTCGGTAAGGAAGATAGTGACGAAGTAGCAGAACCGTTGTTACCTGTGGTCAAAAAAGGACAAGAACTGTGTTGTGAAAAAGGTGAAATTGTTAGCAAAAAAACACAACCGCCACGTTATTTTACGGATGCCACGTTGCTTTCGGCAATGACAGGCATTGCGCGTTTTGTACAAGATAAACAACTGAAAAAAATCTTACGGGAAACCGATGGGTTAGGCACGGAAGCTACTCGGGCAGGGATTATCGAATTGCTGTTTAAACGTGGATTTTTAATTAAAAAAGGGAGAAATATTCACAGTACTGAAGCCGGTAGAACCTTGATTTTTGCATTACCGGACTCGGCAACTCAGCCGGATATGACAGCGCATTGGGAAATGCAACTGAACGACATCAGTAAAAAACAGGCGAGCTATCAGCAGTTTATGGCAGAATTAAACGCGCGGCTACCGGATCTTTTACGATCCCCTAATCAACAAATTTTGCAAAATTTAGCCAAAATCTCACCGCTTGTAACAGGAACTAAACGTAGCTACCGTAAGAAAACGCAACAAAATGCTGAAAAATAAACCGAACGTGGGCGAATGATAAAAATCCCCTTGCAAGCAAAGACATAACCCGATATGATGCGCGCTATCGAAAGTGAATTCCGCATCATGCGGAATTTTATTTTGAACGGATTAAAAAGAGAAAACGATGTTAATTAACGTACTCACAATTGTATATCTCGTTGTTGCAATTTTCCTTGTCGGTTTTATTTTAATGCAACAAGGTAAAGGTGCAGATGCCGGTGCCTCATTCGGCGGCGGAGCGGCAGGAACGGTATTCGGTTCAGCAGGTTCTGCAAACTTTTTATCAAGAACAACAGCGATTTTAGCGATTATTTTCTTCAGTATTAGCTTAGTTATCGGTAACTTAAATGCGGACAACAAAGCACCTTCAAGTCAGTTTGAAGATTTAAGTAACGTACAACAAAAAGAAGTTATGCCGGCTAAGACAGAAAATAGCGATATTCCTCAATAAACTTAATGAAGCGCTCTGGTGGTGGAATTGGTAGACACGCTATCTTGAGGGGGTAGTGTCCAGAGGATGTGCGAGTTCGAGTCTCGCCCAGAGCACCATTTTAAAAGCCTAGCGGAATCGTTAGGCTTTTTTTTCTATGGATTCGGAATTATGAAAAAGCACCACATTGACACACTGATTTCAACAGAAGAAATTCAGCAACGTATTGCGGAATTAGCACAGGAAATCAACCAATATTATCAGCACATGAACTGTAAGAACCTTGTGGTAGTCGGGTTGTTACGCGGTTCCTTTATGTTTATGGCAGATTTGGTGCGTCAGTTGAAATTACCGGTTGAAGTGGATTTTATGACGGCATCCAGTTACGGCACCGGTACGGAATCAAGTCGTGATGTAAAAATTCTGAAAGATTTAGATGGTGAAATTCACGGTAAAGATGTACTGATTGTGGAAGATATTATCGACACCGGTTTTACATTAAGCAAAGTTCGTGAAATTTTGAAGTTACGGGATCCGAACTCTGTGGCGATTTGTACTTTGTTGGATAAGCCTTCCCGCCGTGAAGTCGATGTACCGGTAGAATGGATCGGTTTTGCGATCCCGGATGAATTTGTGGTGGGTTACGGTATTGATTATGCACAATATTATCGTAATTTAGATTACATCGCTAAAGTCGTTATTGATGAATAATTTGCAAAATTATCACCAAATAAGACCGCTTGTTGTTTGAAACTTCAAGCGGTTTTTGTATTCTAAGCAGAACGTTAAACAAAAGGAGAGTGACAAATGATGTGGAAAAAAACGGTAATTGCATTTTTAATTTCTGGTTCCTTCGCGTGGGCATCCACAACGGATAAGAAAGTCGCACCTAAAATGTGGACGGACGCAGAAGTAGCCCAGCTTCAGCAACTTTGGCAATTTGAACAATCGCAACACAACCTGCAACGTGAAAATTTTTTGCAGTTGGAATCGTTGTTGCGGGGAGCAACACGACAAGGCAATTTATCCCTCAATACCTTAGCATTAGTGAATCAACTGATGATGTCACTTAAGCATTATCCTTTGAAAGAGGATGCGGAATGGGCGTTACTTCGAGCAAAAATCGATGTAAATCAAGTGACGGATGATGAATTGAATCAGTTTATCGAGCAGTATCCGAGTACGGCAAAACGCAATAATTTAGCGCAGCTGCCGTATGAACGTTTTTATCAGCAGCAGAAATTTGAAGAACTGATTGCTTATGCGAAGACAGTTCCGCCTGCCAATGTGGAAAATCAATGCCGTTTTTTTTCGGCACAATTTCAACTGCTGGCAGAGCAACTCCAGCCAAATCCGGAAGCAGAACAAGCCGGCAATACGCAGTCTGCCGCATCGCAAGAGATGGCTCAGCTGGTTCAGCAGTTTGATCGCTTTTGGCAAGGGGTAGAAGATAACGATTTTTGGATAAACGGTGACGGTTCATTTGCGAATTATTGGAAAACCAATGCGGATTTGCCTTCTGATTGTAGTGCATTAGAAGCTTATTGGCGCGATCAAGGTTTGAAAACCAGTGACAAAGTACGCAAAAAAGTTGTGGGATTGTTTAATCTGAACGGGAAAAAAGCGATTGAAGCGATTATCGCAAATAATCAGGATGCGGCGCTGGGGGAATGGCTGAAGGCAGTTCAGAAATTATTGAACGATCCGACTTATTTGCAAACTTTTGTACAAAACCAACCGCTTGAGAGTTGGAATAAAGCATTAATTCTGAAAACATTCCCGGGCGCAATACGTGCTTTGCCGGAGCAGATGGAAACACCGGATTTTTCGATTTACCAGCGTTGGGCGGAGCAGTGGAAGTTTTCAGCAAATGAAATTCGAGAATGGAAAATCACGTTTCTTAACCGCTTCTTTGATAATACGAATGTTGCTTTTCAAACTTGGCGTGATCAGCAGATCCTCGAACTGAAAGCGGATAATCTCACGGAACGCCGCTTGCGAATGGCGATTTGGCAAAAAACCGATTTGAGGAATTGGTTGAATGTACTTTCTGCCGACGGAAAAAATAAAGCGGAATGGCGTTATTGGTTAGCGAAAGTCGAGCCGAGCCAGAAAGCGGCGCTGCTTGAACAGCTCAGTAAAGAACGCGGTTTTTACCCGATGTTGGCTGCACATCAATTAAATAAAACGTATCAGGTGACTATTCCGGAACCTAAAAAGCTGACCGAACAGCAAAAAAATCAGTACCGAAGTCAATTAGAGCGTATTGCAGAGTTGCGCCGTTTAGCGCGTTATCAGACAGCAAAAACGGTCTGGATTGAGTTATTAAAAACACTGAGTTTTGAAGAAAAATTAGCGCTGAGTGATTACGCCCAACAGCAAGACTGGTTTGATTTGGCCGTGGAAGCGACGATTCAAGCCAAAGCGTGGGATTATATCAGTTTGCGTTTGCCGCAAGCGTATTCCGATTGGTTTGATATCGCATTAGCGAATAAAACCGTGACAAAAAGTTTTGCAATGGCTATTGCCCGTCAAGAAAGCGCTTGGGATGTTCAGGCAAGATCTCATGCCAATGCTATCGGTTTGATGCAGATGCTCGGTTCAACCGCGGAGGCTACGGCTAAACTCGGCGAATTACCTTATGGTGGTGAAGCGGATTTAATCAACCCATTCCGCAATATTGTGTTAGGCACAACACATTTGTCGGAGCTCAATGCAAAATACCCGGACAACCGTATTTTAATTGCCAGTGCATATAATGCCGGACCGCATCGTGTAACCCGTTGGTTGGAAAGAGCTGGCGGTAAGTTAGAAATGGATGAGTTTATCGCTTCTATTCCGTTTTTAGAAACGCGCGGTTATGTGCAGAATGTGTTGGCTTACGACTATTATTACCAAATATTGCAGCAAAAAACGCCATTAACGATGTTTTATCCGGCGGAATTGAAGCGTTATTAAGGTTGTAAAAAAGGTATAGCAAGCAAGACAAAAGGCACTCTCGTTATGAGAATGCCTTTTTTTATGGTTGACAAGCGGTCGGTTTTTAGTAATTTTTTGCAAATTTCATGCTGGAAACGACCGCTTGTTATTACTTGATAATCAACAATTTGCTGGCTTCGTTGAGTATTTCGATCATTTTCAACTGCTCGTTGATTTGTGCTTCGGTCATCGGTTCGATGTTCCAAATATCACGTGCATAATCTAACACGGATCGGTCTGATGAGAAATAACCCATGTTCGCAATGTTGATAATTGCAGAACGTGTCCACGCTTTCTTATTACGGTATGCCTGAGCCACTTTCTCTTGGGCATCAACATAGCTACGGAAGTCTGCACAAGCCTGATAATAGTCGCCGGAATTTAAGATCAAATCTTGATAACGATACGGATCGTCCGGAGAGAATTTACCGTTTAAGATTTGTGAAATCGCTTCGTTTAATTCGGCATCTTTTTCGTAATAGTGATACGGTGAATAGCCGTTACGACGCAATTCTTCCACTTGTTCAACGGTGTTTCCGAAAATAAAGATATTATCTTTACCTACACGTTCAAGAATTTCTACATTCGCACCGTCTAACGTACCGATAGTTAAGGCGCCGTTTAATGCAAATTTCATATTAGACGTACCGGACGCTTCCGTACCAGCCAATGAAATTTGTTCTGAAACGTCCGCTGCCGGAATAATCATTTGTGCTAAGCTCACGCCGTAGTTCGGAATAAACACGACTTTTAGTAAATCTTTAATACGAGCATCATTATTGATCACTTTGGCAACATCATTGATTAAACGAATGACTTTCTTCGCGGCATAATAAGCGCTTGCGGCTTTACCGGCAAAGATAAACACGCGAGGCTGCCAATCAGCATTCGGATTTTTCAAAATGCGATTATACAGCGCAATAATGTGTAATACATTTAATTGCTGACGTTTATATTTGTGGATACGTTTGATCTGCACGTCAAAAATCGCGTCCGGATTCAATTTAATCCCTTGCGTTTGTTCAACATACGCGGCGAGTTTACGTTTGTTTTCCACTTTTACCGCTGCGATTTCGGCTTGAACGTCAGCATCATCAACAAACACATTTAGTTTATTGAGTTCGGTTAATTCGGTACGCCAATTTTTGCCGATATGTTTATCTAAAATTGCGGCCAAGCCCGGGTTTGCAATTTGAATCCAGCGACGCGGAGTTACACCGTTGGTGACGTTAGTAAAGCGGTTAGGGTAGATCTTCGCGAAATCGGCAAAGATCGATTCTACCATTAAGTCAGAATGGATTTTAGCGACACCGTTAACCTTACCGGAAGCAATAACCGCTAACCACGCCATACGAATACGGCGATCACCGTTTTCGTCGATAATGGATACACGGCTGACTAACGCATCGTCGCCCGGGAATTTCTCACGTACTTCTTGTAAGAACCAATCATTGATTTCAAAAATGATCTGTAAATGACGCGGTAAAATGCGCGCAACCATTTCTACCGGCCACGTTTCAAGCGCTTCGCTCATTAATGTATGGTTGGTATAGAAGAACGTTTTACGGGTTGTGTTCCATGCTTGTTCCCAGCTATAGCCTTTCTCATCAATTAAGATACGCATTAATTCCGGAATCGCCAAGGTTGGGTGCGTATCGTTTAAGTGGATAGCCACTTTTTCTGCAAGATTGATGCAAGATCCGGATTCAAGCTCATGGCGGCGTACAATATCTTGTACCGATGCGGAACAGAGGAAGTATTCTTGACGTAAACGTAATTCACGACCGTTATAGGTTGAATCATCAGGATAGAGAACGCGCGAGACATTTTCAGAACTGTTTTGTTGGCTCATTGCCGCAAAATAGTCACCACGGTTAAAATCGGCCAAACCGAATAATTTTTCGCCCGCGTGAGCAGACCATAAACGCAAGCTGTTAGTTGCGGTAGTTTCAAAACCCGGAATAAGTTGGTCATGGGCTTGGGCAATGATTTCTTCGTCAGGCTGCCATATGGTTTTTTTGCCTTCTTGCCAAGTTCTGCCGCCAAAACGAACAGGGAATTTTTTACTTGAACGTAAATACGGCCATGCAAATTCATTTTCTAACCAATAATCAGGGTGTTCAACTTGCTCACCGTTTTTGATTTCTTGGCGGAACATACCGTATTCATAACGAATACCGTAACCGATCGCCGGAATTTTCATTGCCGCAAGGCTGTCCATATAACATGCCGCCAAACGACCTAAACCGCCGTTACCTAAACCCGGATCGCCTTCTTCATTGATGATGTCTTCAAGGTTTTGACCAAGCTCATCAAAGGCTGCACGGATTAATTCATAAACACCTTCGGCAATCATGGCATTACTGAAGGTTCTTCCCATCAAAAATTCCATTGAAAGATAGTAAACGCGGCGGTTCGTATTTGCGGCTTGGCTACGACGGGTTTGTAACCAAGATTCCGTGGATAAATCACGAACGACGCGTAATGCGGCGTTAAGCCAGTTGCGTTTACTTGCTTCACGTGGTTCAACACCGAGTGCAAACACAAGCTTATGCAAAATTGCATTTTTCACGTTCTGAATGTTTTCAGGACTAAGATTCGTGTTTGGCTGTTTATTGGCCATTAAGAGGTACTCCTATGTATATTAAATAAGGACGAATAAAAAACGGACGCATTTTACTACAGATTTGCTAAAAACGCTTGCTAATTACACAAAAATCCTGATTGAAACCTTATTTCATCGGCTTAGAGCCGGAATAAATTTCTAAAAATGTATTGATTTATTTGTAGATTTCATTAGAATCTGCGCTCGACTTTTAAGTCAAAAATTTTTGGGAACAGCTGGGTCGCCTGCTGTTTTTGTTTAATAACGGAACCTTGAGGTTCCATTTTTTATGAGAAAAAATCATGTCATTCAAATTCGAAGCTGAAGTTCGTACAACGCAAGGTAAGGGTGCGAGCCGCCGCCTGCGTCACAACGGTCAAGTGCCTGCTATCATCTACGGTGGTAACGCAGAGCCGGTATCAATCATTTTAGATCACGATAAAGTGAACAACGCGCAAGCACAAGATGCGTTCTACAACGAGGTATTAACTATCGTTGTTGCGGGTAAAGAAGAGCAAGTTAAAGTACAAGCGATTCAACGTCACCCGATTAAACCAAAACTCGTACACTTAGATTTCAAACGCGTATAGTTTGAACGCTAACGAAATAAAAAATCTGCACATTGAGTAATCAAGTGCAGATTTTTTTATTTTGCAAGCGGTCACTTTTGAGGAAAAAACTGCAAATTATTCGCTCAAACCGACCGCTTGTCGTTACTTCACGGTTGCCGTGAGTAGCACCAACATAAAGCTGATTACCGCTAATAAAAAGTGTTTAATTGAAAAACGTTGCCCTTTTTTGAACGCTTTAGCGGCAAATACAATATAAAGTACCAAAAAGAATAACTTGGCGAAAATCCACGATTGGAACGAAGCACCAAATGCAATAAACAGCGCAATACCGCTGATTAACAGCAGTGTATCGACGACATGCGGCGTAATTCGCAGTAAGTTGTTCTGTCGCCAATCCACCATTTTTGCCGAAAGTACGCCGCGTAGTAACAATAACCCTAAGCTGATGTAAGCAAGCCCGATATGAGACCAAAAAATAATTTCCATAAATGCCATCCTATATTTCTACAATAACCGACTTCAGATATTGATAGATTTCGCGATAATTTTTCGGCGGTTTGTTTGTTTGTTTCTCTTTTTGTGCCGAACGAATCAAATTGCGCAAATGCTGGCGATCCAGCGTCGGATATTCATCAATTAAATCGTTTAACACATCATCACCTTGTTCAACAAGCTGATCACGCAATAATTCCAATTTATGTAATAACGCTAACTGCTGATTGTGACGGTTTTCTACTTTATCCAATGCTTCTTGGATCGGTTCTGGATCGATATTGCGCAATAATTTCCCGATATATTGTATTTGGCGACGACGCGCCTCTAAACGGAGTTTTTGTGCCAATTCAATCGCTTCACGTAAATTATCGTCCAACGGCATTTTGGCTAAATTAGTCGGGTTTAATTCAATTAGGCTGGCACCTAATTTTTTTAAATGTTCGGCATCGCGTTTGATTTCGCTTTTACTGACCCAAATAATCTCTTCTTCGTCATCTGTCCAGTCGATTTCATTTCGTTGTTTTTTTGCCATTATGGATCCTTGGTATTGTAAAAAATGTGCGTAGTCTAACAGAAATTTGAGGTAGAATGCGGAGAATTTAGATTACAAGCGGTAGGTTTTCGGCAGAATTTTGCAATATTTTCGCTCAAACCGACCGCTTGTTACGGTTTAAACGGGAAAAATTATGGCATTAGTGAGTAAAAAAGAGCTTCAACAACAAGAACAGCAGTTGCGAGAGGCGGTTAATACCGCGTTATCATTAGCACAAAAGGGCGGGGCGACGGCGGAGGTGAGTGTCACTAAAGTGGCGGGATTATCGGTTTCAAGCCGTTTGGAGCAGACCGAAAATATTGAATTTAATAATGATGGATCGTTAGGGATCTCTGTTTATTTAGGTAAACGTAAAGGTAATGCGTCCACCTCGGATTTGCAGCCGAAGTCCATCAAACAAGCGGTAGAATCGGCGCTTGCCATTGCAAAATATACTTCCGAAGATGATTGTGCCGGCTTGGCGGATAGTGCAATGATGGCATTTGATGCACCGGATTTAGATTTGTATCACGAAGCGGACATTGATGTCGATCAAGCGGTGCAATTAGCGATAGAAGCGGAACATTACGCTTTAAACAGCGATGATAAGATTACCAATAGTGAAGGGGCGACATTCAATTCGCACAGCGGCATTCGTGTTTACGGAAATACTCACGGCATGCTGCAAAGCTATCTTTCAAGCCGATATGCACTGTCCTGTAGCGTCATTGCCGCTCACGGCGAGGCGTTGGAGCGTGATTATGAATACACGATTTCCCGCCGCTTCGAGCAACTGGCTTCCGCCGAATGGGTAGGCAGACAAGCTGCGGTGAAAGCGGTTGATCGTTTGAATCCGCAAAAATTAGCTACCGGTGAAATGCCGGTTATTTTCTATAATGATGTGGCAACGGGCCTTATCGGGCATTTGGCGGGAGCGATTAGCGGCGGTGCGTTATATCGTAAAGCCAGTTTTTTATTGGATAAACTCGGTCAGCCGATTTTGCCGAATTGGTTTGATATTACCGAACAACCGCATTTATTGCGCCAACTTGCGTCATCTCCGTTTGACAGTGAAGGTGTTCGCACCAAAGAACAGCAGATTATCCGCGCTGGTATTTTGCAGACTTATCTATTAACCTCTTACAGCGCGAGAAAATTAGGTATGCAAACAACCGGACACGCGGGCGGTATTCATAACTGGCTGGTGAAGCCGAATCGAACCGGTGGGCTAGCAACGTTACTGAAAGAGATGGGAACGGGATTACTTGTTACCGAAATGCTCGGCAGTGCAATTAACGGTGTTACCGGTGAATATTCGCGCGGCGCAGCCGGTTTTTGGGTCGAAAACGGAGAGATTTGCTACCCGGTTGCAGAAATTACTATTGCCGGGCAATTACAAGAGATGTTTAAAAATATCGTTGCGGTAGGGGATGATATCGAACATCGCTCAAATATTCAGACCGGTTCGATTTTATTGGATAAAATGAAAATTTCGGGAGAATAACGGTAAACAAGCGGTCGTTTTTGCGGAATTTTTTGCAAAAAATTGACTGAAAATGACCGCTTGCCTCCCATTTTCCTGTCCTTGTCCACGGGACGGGAGTTTAGTTTTTATTCACGCTGATTTCCAACTCGTCAATTGCCGCTAAACATTTTTGCTTGCGGTATTCCGTTTCTTGCATTTGAGATAAATAAGCGCATTTTTCCTGTTCATCTTCACTACGAATACTTTGTTCGGTCAGCCAACTGATTTTTTCATTCAAAGCACGCAAGGCATTTTTATATTCAATTAAACGTTTATGTGGTGGTAAACGATGAATATTTTTAGGAAAATGATAACCGGAGCGAAAAGCCGTTTTTACCCTATTACTTTTTGCTAGCAAATCAACAGCCTGTTTAAGCCCATCAAATTGTTTTACTAATTTTTGAGCATAAATTTCAGCATACTCACTGTCAGTTTGCTGTGTTAACTGTTGGTATGTTTGCTTTATTTCAGCAACAAAAAAAGCCACTTTTTCGCTTTTTACACTGAATAGGTTATGACTAATCTCAATATGACACTCCAAAAATGGAGTGAAAATATCTAAATTTCTTTCAATAATTGCTGTAAAACTCGTCATTTTTTAGACTTCCATGGTATTAATATTTGCATTATAACTATCTATATTTACTTTTTTCGCTATTTTAAGGATAAAAAAACAGCTAAAAACAAAATAATTTTCAAAAATGTGAATTAGTTCACAAATAAACTAAAAAAATTCAGTCTCCTATTAAAATTCATAAAAATCAATATAAAACAAATAGTTATGATTAATTTTTATGTTGGAGTAAATCTCTGCTAAACAAGGAGAAAAACTCTCTTTTTTAAAATTTTAAAATAACTAATTGATTTAAAAGAAATTTTTGTTGTCTTGCAAGAGTGGCAAGACATATTGACACTTAATATTGATTCTGCCAATATTCGCTCGCATTTGATATTTACCAAACTTACATAGATCTTTAGGTGTATATCAGATATGGAGAATTACTCTTATACCTTAATGAGAGTAGTTTTGACTAGACTAAAATAAAAACCTTAAGGTGAACATTATGAAAAAAACACTTGTAGCATTAGCAGTAACAGCATTTGCAACTTCAGCATCAGCTTTAACCATCTATGAAAATGAAGGTTCAAAAGTTGATTTTGACGGTTCTATCCGTTTACTTTTAGAACAAAACTCTAAAAAAGTAGGTGATACCACAACTAAACGTGCGCACAGTAATTTACACAACGATGGTTCACGTTTCGGTGTGAGAATGACTCACAATTTAGCTGAAGACTTCTTCGCATTTGGTCGTTTAGAATTCCGTTTCAATGGTGGTGACACACAAGCAGATCAATTTGGTGACTTATATGCACACCGTGCTTATGTGGGTTTAGGCAGCAAACAATATGGTGAATTATCATTCGGTCGTCAAGTAACTATCGGTGATGATATTGCACAATCAGGTTTTGATAATGCATACGGTGCATGGGATACAACATTAGTAACTTCTGGTAAATCAGTTGTTCGTTATGACTATAAAGGTATCGAAGGTTTGCAAGTAGGCGTAGATTATCGTTTTGCAGAAGAGCGTGATTCAACAAATGGTGAAGTACTTGATAATGCATTAAAATCAGGTTACGGTGCTGGTGTAATTTATGGTTTCCCTGTAGCTGAAGGTCAGTCAATGAAACTAGCAGCAGGTTATACTCGTAATAACTACAAAACAACTTCAAGCAACTCACACCACAAAGATGCTTATGCAGCAGGTATCTCTTACACAATTGATGCATTAACTTTAGCAGCAGACTATGCAGGTTCATTTGAGAAAGAAGGTAGCTATAAAGATCGTTGGAATGGTTTCCGTGTAGGTGCTAAATATGCAGTAGCTCCAGCAATTGCTGTATACGGTAACTATGGTCGTGCATCAGGTAAAGAAACCGTAAGTGATGTAGTAACCAAAACAACCATTGATAAATTCATGTTAGGTACTGAATATAAAATGCATAAAAACGTATTCACTTACTTAGAAGGTGTTTACGGTACTGCTAAAGTTAAAGGTGGTGAAAAAACTACCGATAAAGCAATCGGTGTAGGTTTACGCGTATTCTGGTAATAAACGCATAGCTTAGTTGCTATAAATGGAAAAACCGGCAAGTGCCGGTTTTTTTATTTTTTGTGTAATCCATACGATGCAAAATTCAATATCAGGACAATAAAAAACGGTACGATTTGCAAATTATTTGCCGAATCGTACCGCTTGTATTTGCTGAATTAGAGGGAAATGCTGGTTACCGGAATGTGCGATTTGGTGACACCAGCCATTTCACTTAATTCTTCCATGCGATTAATGGTGATATATTTACCTTGTACTGAAATCATTCCGCTTTTTTGGAATCGACCCAATAAGCGACTGATGGTTTCAATGGTTAAACCAAGGTAGTTACCGATATCGCCACGCGTCATGGTTAAGCGGAACTCACGAGCTGAAAAACCGCGTGCGGCATAACGTTGAGATAAGTTATAGAGGAAAGCGGCGAGTTTTTCTTCAGCACTCATTTTAGATAAAAGTAAGATCATTTCCTGATCGCTTTTAATTTCACTGCTCATTAAGCGCATAATTTGATGTCGAATTTTCGGCATTTTGCCGGCAAGGTCATCCAAAATATCAAATGGAATTTCGCAAATCATCGATGTTTCTAGCGCTTGGGCAAAACCGACGTGACGCATATCCGTAATGGCATCAAAGCCGACAAGATCCCCCGGTAAGTGGAATGCGGTAATCTGTTCTTCACCGTTTTCGCTGATGGTATAACTTTTAATGGTACCTGAACGAATCGCATAAATAGAGCGAAGTTCATCGCCGGATTGGAAAATAATTTGGGATTTTTGAACCGGTTTTTTACGCTCGATAATATTGTCTAATTGCGTTAATTCGTGTTCGTTAAGCGTGAAAGGTAAACATAGTTGGCTGATACTGCAATTTTGGCAGTGAATTGTACATGCTGTTCTTCCATTTGCTTTAAAATCAGATACAATTTTCATAAGATCCCGCCGTTAAATGCCTTTAATTTGATTTAGGGCAAAGTTTAACATTATTTAAAGGTGTTTTGAAATAAATTATTATTGTTTTGGAGTGAGGAAATGCCGGCAGAAAAGCTAACCAAAAAACGTTTAATACAGCTAATTATTGCACTGATCATCTTAATTAGTGCCTTTGCATACCGCACTTATACGCACTAATGTTAGTAATACCACTTCAAATAAGAGAGGTGTTGAGCATTATAACCCCAGTTTTTCCTTGTAATGTAAGCGACAAACAGAGAGGTAACTGTCGTTGCCTCCGATTTGAATTTGCGCACCATCTTTCACGGCTTCGCCTTCGGCATTCAAACGTATGACAAAGTTTGCTTTGCGTCCGCAATAGCAAATAGTTTTCAACTCTTCTAACTGGTCTGCCCAGGCAAGCAGATAGCGGCTGCCTTCAAATAATTCAGCTTGGAAATCGGTGCGTAATCCGTAGCATAAAACCGGAATATGTAATCTATCAACAACTTCGGTAAGTTGATAAACCTGATCTTTGGTTAAAAATTGTGCTTCATCAATTAAGATACAATGAAGTTTTTGCTGCTGATGATGAGCTTGAATTTCTGCCAAAAGATCACTGTGTTTATAGAACAGTTTCGCCTCTTGAGAAATTCCGATTCGAGATGCTACTTTACCCACGCCATAACGATCATCAATTGCAGCAGTGTAAATTAACGGTGTCATTCCTCTTTCTTGGTAGTTATAAGACGATTGTAGCAGAGTAGTGGATTTACCTGCATTCATTGAGGAATAGTAGAAATAAAGTTTTGCCATAAGTCCCCTTAGCTTCCCTTCACAGAAGAGATAGCACATAAAAAAACGGCTAAAAGATTAGCCGTTTTAGACAAAATAAATAAAAAATTAAACGTTGTCGATTTGACCTAAAAGTGAACGTAAGCGATCTTGGAAATTTTGATGTTCTACTTTTAATTGTTCATGTTCGTTACGCAGACTTTCATTTGCACGATTTGCTTCGTCATTTTTACCTTTTAACTCTTCGATCTCTAATTGAAGAAGCTGAATGGTTTCAACGGCTTGTTTAATTTTTTCTTCAAGTTGGTCCAAAATTGTCACTGACATAATAATTCCTCTTAAATATAAATGCTGGAGATGGCAGGATTCTACCTGAAAACAACGGGTTTTTCACTACAAACTTTGGCTTTACGGATAAAAAATCCCCTAACGAAGTTAGGGGATGAAATGGGATTATTTAACGCGCGAAACGTATTCGCCGGAACGGGTATCAACGCGGATAACCTCGCCGATTTGAACGAAGAGTGGCACGCGAACTACCGCGCCGGTGCTTAAGGTTGCCGGTTTACCGCCGGTACCTGCCGTATCACCTTTTAGACCAGGATCGGTTTCAATCACTTCTAATTCAACGAAGTTTGGCGGAGTCACACCGATTGCAGAGCCGTTCCATAAAGTGATGATACATTCTGCTTGATCAACCAACCATTTGTCGTTGTCGCCTAATGCTTTCGCGTCCACAGAAATTTGTTCGAAAGTTTCTGGGTGCATAAAATACCAGAAATCTTCATCTTTATAAGAGTAGTTATAGTTGTAATCTACAACGTCTGCCGCTTCAACAGAAGTTCCTGATTTAAAGTTGATCTCTAATACTTTACCGGAAATTAATTTACGGATTTTGGTACGGGTGAATGCTTGACCTTTACCCGGTTTAACGAATTCGTTTTCTACGATGACGCAAGGTTCACCGTCTTGGATGAATTTTAAGCCTGGTTTAAAGTCGTTAGTGCTGTAACTAGCCATTGTTATCCTCAGAAATAGATAAAAAAGAATGCCCTAAAGGCAAGATGTACAAAAAGGCGTATATGATACATCAAAAAGCACAATTTTTTAAAAATTTTCTTCACTCTTGGTGTGGTATTTGTATAATCCACGCGTTTTTAGGCCCGATTAAAAAGAGAAACGACTTGCAAAACCACATCCCAACAGTGTCACCGACAACAGCGCAATGGCTAACCGATTTGGCGCAGGCATTTAAATACCCGCATGATTTATTAACATATCTTGAATTAGATCCCGCAGAATTCGAACAGGATATGTCAGCACGCCGTTTATTTTCATTACGTGTGCCGCTTCCGTTTGCAGAAAAAATGCAAAAAGGGGATCGTCGCGATCCGCTTTTTTTACAAGCGATGTCGTTACAACAGGAGTTTCTTGAAGCAGAAGGTTTTGTGGCGGATCCACTGGAAGAACAGCATTCTCCCGCCCCGAATATTCTGCATAAATACCACAACCGTTTACTGTTTATGGTTAAGAATAGCTGTGCGATTAACTGCCGTTACTGTTTTCGTCGCCATTTTCCGTATCAAGAAGTGAAAAGCGGAAAAGAGAGTTGGCTGCAAAGCATTCGCTATATTGCGGATCATCTCGAATTAGAAGAAATCATTCTTTCCGGGGGCGATCCGTTAATGGCGAAAGAGAGTGAAATTGATTGGATTTTGACAAAGCTGGAGCAAATTCCGCATATTAAAACATTGCGTATTCACAGTCGCCTACCGGTGGTGATTCCGAATCGAATTACCATAGCACTTTGCGAACGCTTGGCAAAATCCCGTTTAAATATTGTGTTGGTTACGCATATTAACCATGCTAATGAAATTGATGATGAATTTGCCGAAAAGATGGCGCAACTTAAAAAAGCCGGTGTGGTGCTATTAAATCAATCGGTTCTGTTAAAAGACGTGAATGATGATGCTCAAACACTAAAAGCGCTGAGTGACAAACTATTTAGTTACGGTATTTTGCCTTACTATTTGCATTTGTTGGATAAGGTGCGGGGAGCAAGCCATTTTTATGTTGATGACGAGCAAGCGTTATCTATTTATAAAGAGCTACAACGAATCAGTTCCGGCTATTTAGTCCCAAAACTTGCCAGAGAAATGGCACGTGAGCCGAATAAAACGTTAATGGGATAGCAAGCGGTCAGAAATTGAAAATTTTTTGCAAATAAATATAAATCAACGCCTTAACAGAAGGTGAAGTGGTAGAATAAACCACATTTTTAATATTCAATGAGGTGAAAAATGACTAAACGCCCTTTTTTTGACAATGTAATTGCCTTTTTCTTTATTTTGGCAGGATTATATAATTTAGGCGGTATTTTGTATGCCACATCCTTTTTTATGGATCAAACCATTGTCGATGTCAATCCCGCAGTATTTTCTTGGTTCGGACAAATCAGTGTTATTTTATGGGGATTAGCCTATTTATCCGTTTCATTTTCCTTTTATAACGTTCCAAAACTGGTATTTGTTTTCTTTATCGAAAAAATGGTTTATGCGGTTACTTGGGCTGTATGGTTCTTTAGTAATCAAGATGTCGTCACAAAATTAGCCGAAACTTCACCAAAGCTAGCCTCTTTCTTTAAATTCTACGGGGCCGGCGATCTTTTCTTCGGGTTATTCTTCTTGTGGGTTGTTATTCGTACCACGCGTGAAAAGTCAGCAACGCTAGCTGTAGAAAAACCGACACCACCGACACAGCGCACGGAACCTGAAATCGGCGAAGAAAAAGCAGATTCTGCTCATGAAGTCGCAGAGAAAGTGGTTTGATGATAAACCGTCTGTAGAAACTATATCCCTTCTCCCGTCAAGGAGAAGGGAAAATTTGCAAAAAAACAGGCAAAAGTGACCGCTTGTTAATCTTTCGTCGTTCGATTATACGGGTAACGTAAAATCACTTTATTATAAAAACTTCCGTTTAAGTGGGTTTTATTCAAATGATATTGGTGATAAGCCGCAAACACCTCCGGCACGGGTGGTTCGGGGTTGTTCCAAAATTCATCTAATGACTTTTGATCCGTCATTCCTTCAAAATCATAATTCGCTCTACCAATCACTTTAACCGGCATATTATGCAGCAATGCAGAGATACCGCTGGTACTGTTTAGCGTTACCATTCCCACGGCTTTACGTAACAGCACCGGCATGGGCACATCGTGGATATAAAATACTCTCTTTTTAAGATGCGGATAACGTCGAATAAAGTCATCAATCACGTTACTATAATTAATAAAACCTCTATCCATTGGGTGATGTTTGATAATTAAATTAAAATGCGCTTTTGCATGGACGGCAAAAGAGTGAAGCACTTCTTTTAAATAGTCAGCAACGGAATCGTAATCACTGTGTACCTGAACTTGACTATCATTGTATAACTGCAGTGGCAGAATATAGAATTCGCCGAATTCTCCTTTAATGACTCGATTGGCGAAATGGCAGTCGTGGATATAGTAGTACGCGCGTTTAATTCCCGAAATTGTCCATAATTTCAGATAATGACATATACTCAAATTTTTATGGTGACAATATTCCGGATAGGCGCTGATTTTTTGTTTGGCATACCAGTGATATAGAACGGCTCGTTTTGCCATCGGTAAAAAACCTTTTGCAACATGAAGGGGTTCTGATGGTTCGACAAGCGATTCACGCACCTCACAGAAAAATTGTCTGTCTTTGGGAATCGGAGAATAAGCGTTTACCCCTTCTTTTTCTAAAGTGATGTACTCCGGTCGGAAATAACCTTCCTCAAATGCCCAAAAATGCAGATTAAACTTGTTTGCTATTTGTTTGGCGATTTGGTGATAACGACGGTTGTCACCGAAACAAACCAACGTATCAATGTGATGCTCGGTACAAAATGTTGAAAGATATTCACTAAATTGTGCTGGTGAGCTACGGTAAGCAAACGTATTTTCGGTATGATTCGGATAAAAATACTCATCTCCCCCATTAAAATTCAGTTTAAATACCCGCTTGTTATGCGTTTTCATCCATACTGAAAATTCATAAAAGAAAGAGCCTATAGGTCCTTGTAGCAACAGAACATTATCTGCGGTTGAAATCAATTCATCCAAGTTATGATTAATCATATAACTTCCACTATTTTTATACAAAAGCTCGATAAAGGTGTTTTATTTTTTCAATCTGTTTAAAAAGCCAAGGTCGACGGATCGCATGATTGGTTGTATTGGTTTTTTGTTGTTGTAACAAGTAAACGGCTTGTTCAACATGAATAATTTGCTGTTTTTGCGGATCGATATAAAGCGGATAGTGCAGTAATGTGCCGCAAATAAGCTCTTCTAACGTGAGTTTACGGTTACGCCTTTCCAACTCAATATGATCAATCGTTAATCCCCAGTTGGAATAAAAGGGTAAACCGTAGCAATGCACGGTTTTGTTTCTGATTAACGCTTCAAAACCAGCTAACGAAGTCATGGTGTGAACTTCATCAACTTGATGAATACAATCCAAAATATTGGCATTTTCAATGATATCGTCGGCATATTTCAGCACATCGGATGGTGATATTTTGCCAATGCGATTTCCGCTCACGACATCAGGGTGAGGCTTATAAATGATGTAAGCGTCAGGATTTAATTCGCGCACTTTTTTTAATAAGTCCAAATTAGTCTTAATTTGAGGCGAACCTAAGAGAATCGATGCATCGTCTTCAACCTGACCCGGCACGAGAATGGTCCTTTTATTTGTTTTATTGAGGTAAAACCCGGATGTTCCGACATTATATTTACAGATATTTTCATTTAATAAATGATTTTGCACGTTTTTGGCTATGTTGAGATCGTTGTCGGAAAAAGCCGTCATTTGAAAAATGAGTTCCAAGCGGGAAGGTGTTTGGGCATTAAAATAGATTCCTTTATCGTCAACGACTAAAGAAAAGGGGGTGACAAGATTAGAACCTAATCCGACCGAACGGATAAAACCGTCTTCCATTCTTAATAGCGGTAATTGATGTTTGTCTGCAAATGCAATAAGTTCCGGTTTTCCTTGACCCCATACCAACAATTTGGCGTCAGAGGGCAAGAAGGTATTCTTTAGCTGCTTAATGTCAGAGATAAAATATAAGCGACATTGCGGAAAACGGAAAAAAGGCGCAATAACGGCTCGTTTCCACGGTGATAAACCGACACAGTAGATATTGCCGGCTAAACGCTGATTGAGCTGTTTTACTTTTTGCAGATAGTCAATCACATCAAAAATAGAACCTGTTTTGCCGTTGTTCGGATTGATATATCGGCTGTATTGCAAATAGGCGGCACAAAAAAGCTGAACTAGGTTTCTCGCCGTTCTACGATGATTTTTTTGTAATATTTCAATATTGGGATGTCTGTCTTCCGTTATTCCCCAACCGGCAAACCAAGGTACACCGAAAGTAATGACTTTTTTACCGAGAAAAAGGGCTTCAAATCCCATTTGTGAAGTAACACAATACACTTTATCCACCGCTTCCAATAAACTGAGCGGATTAAAGTCTTGGGTAATCAATCGGATACGATTTTTATAAGCAGAAAGTTCGGTTAAATAGCCTTTCTTTTTGCCGCTAATCACATCCGGATGGGTTTTAACCCAAATTAATGATAATGGATTTTCTTTGATTGCCGCCTCTAACATCTGTTTAAAGTGGCTTTCATCCGCTTGCCCGTATTTTACCGACCTATCTCCGTGGGTTTGATCAATGACTAATACAATCGGCTGATAGGTAAGACGAGGTTCATTAAAATCAAGGGCGTGATTATATTTAGAGAGTTTATGCGTTTTGATCAGTGCGATCGCCTGCTTAGCTTGTTGCAATATCTCTTCGTCCATTTCGGCATCAATAATCAGCTGCTCTAAACGAGATGGGCGGGTCGTATCGTAATAAATTCCTAAATCGTCATATACCATAGAAAACGGAGGATAACCTTTTACACCGAGTCCTAAGGATCGTAAGAAACCGTCTTCTATCGCAATGTAGGGAAGATGGCGCCATTTTGCATAAAACTGAGGTATTTTGGAGGGAAAACGCAGCCCCCAACCAATAGTTTTATCAATGCTTACCTTAGCGCTGAGTAACGTATGCGGAGTAGTATATCCTTCCGTTAAAAAAGAAGATAAGTGCGGAATTTTCAAAATGCCGCGAGAAAATATGATTGCTTTTGATTTCATTATTATTTGCAAATTTTAGGGCAAATCTTACCGCTTGTAAGGGGAGATTTAGCCTTTGTTGTAATATCGATATGCTTCCTCGATAGACGGGAATTTATGCATATATCCTTGATCAAGTACCATAGCATTGTCGCAGTACTCCTTAATTGCGTTTGGGCTATGAGAAACTAATATAATTGAGCGATCCTTGCGTTTTTCAAACAATTCGTAACGGCATTTAGCACTGAAGCGGGAATCTCCTACCGCGATCACTTCATCAATCAGGTAGCAATCAAATTCTACTGAAAGTGAGAGGGCGAAAGCTAAGCGGGCTTTCATCCCTGAGGAGTATTTCTTCACCGGTTCGTAGAGATATTCACCAAGCTCTGAAAATGCTTCGGTAAACTGTTTCACATATTCGATATCCGCACCGTAAATTCGGCAAATAAACCGTAAGTTATCCATGCCGGTCAAGCTGCCTTGGAAAGCACCGCTAAAAGCGAGAGGCCAAGAGATACTCATTTTACGTTCGATTTTGCCTGAACTTGGCGGTTCAACCCCGCTTAACAGGCGGATAAGCGTGGATTTCCCTGCACCATTGCGTCCTAAAATACCGATTTTTTCTCCTTTTTTAATTTCAAAATTAATATCCTGTAAGACCTTCCGTTCACCGCTTTGGGTGTAGTAACTTTTACTGACGTTTTTCACACTGATCATTGCGGTTCGATTCCTTTACTGAATTGTTTAATTGCCAATAGTCCGATAAACACCATGACTAAATCGCATACAATAATAAAACCGATATTTTCATAGGTTTTGACCGAGTCGCCGAAGTAACCTTGACGGAACATTTCCGTGCCGCTAATCATCGGTACCCACACCGCATACTGTTGAATTTGCTGCGGGAGCGAATGCACGAAAAAGAAGGCTCCCGACAGCGGTAACATCACAAAGCTAAGGGGATTCCAAAGCTTACCGAATACCTCAAAATGATGGGCGATTGCACAAATAATCAACCCTAATCCGAATGCAAAGATCGCCATTAAGCACCATGCAACTAACATATAGAACACATCTTGCGGGAAGTCTATCCAACCGATAAAAATAAATACCGCCATGATCAACATTTGTGCAATAGTGGCTCCGGCAACTTCCAATATAGTGCGGGATATTAAGGTATCCAACACTTTAACGTTACGGTGATAAAGCAAACTGATATTGGATGAAATCGCCCCAATTGCACGGTTGGAGGCATTACGCCACATCATCGCCATCGGATAGCCGGTAATAATAAAGGCAATGATATTAAGCGTAGACACTTTGTCGGCACGTAAAAATTGCCACAACAACACAACCATCAAGGTCATCAGTAGTGGTTCAACGAACAGCCATAAAAAGCCGATATTTTTACGCCCGTAACGGGTGATGATTTCGCGTAACAATAACGCTTTCAGTACCCGTCCTTGCAGTACCCGTGAACGTTTGAAGGTGGTTTGATTACCGTATTTCATTAGTTTTGATGCTCTCTGATACCGGCGATAAGTAAAGTAATCACCCCGTAAAGCAATAAACCGATAAAAAACGTTGCCAAAATGTTGTAAAGTCTATACGGTTCCAGTGCTAAGTCAGGCTTATTCGGTTGATTGATCACTTCCAAATAAAGTTGCTGACGATCAGCTTCCCCTTTGGTATTTTGTAACGAGGTAATTGCCGTCGTGAGTTGTTGCTGGGCAAGCGTATTATCCAACATTAAACGCTGATACTCGGCAGTTTGGGTCGCAATGGAGTTTTGTCCGCCCGACAATGTTTGTAATTGATCGGCAATTTCCGCTTTTAGACTTTTTTCACGGGTTTTGAGCGCGGCAACCTGCGGGTTATCCGGCGTGAGCGAACGTAACTGTGCCAACTGGGTTTCCACTTGGATTAATTCACTTTTCAACGTTGAAATTAAAGTCAGCTGCACGTCGGATTGTGCCGGCAGATCAAAAATTTTATGTTGAATACGATATTGGCTGAGCGCTTCCGCGGTCTCCATAACACGCCGTTCCGCATCGCTGACCGATTGTTCGGCAAATCGGATCGTGTCTTGGCGCGCCCGCTCATTTAAACGGTTAATCAGTGCTTCGCCTTGTTTTAACAATTGTATATTGATTTTTTGCGACTCTTCGGCATCAAACGAGCGGATTCGCAACGTGGCAATACCTGAAATTGCATCTAAATCTGCCACTAAACGTTTTTTAAAATATTGGAAAAACGCTTCTTGTGAATCATCCAACCCAAAAGGGTTAAAACGACTGAGCAGATCGCCTTTTTGTTCATAATAATCACGTACCGGTAAGATTTGGGCTAATTGTTCCAGCGCATTACGCGAACGGATGTATTCTTGCACCGTGTAAGAATCGTCTTGCGAACGGGAAAATCCCACGCCTTGAAGTAATGCGCCGACTCCGCTTAATGAAGCTTGATTATTCGGGGAACGCACGACAAAGCTGGATTCGGAAATATACACGTCAGAGGCAAATAAGCCGAAATACACACCGGAAAACAATGTCGGTAAGATAACCGTCAGCCATAGCAGCGGTTTGAATTTACGCTTCTTTTTCGGTGCCGGTTTGGTTTGCAGTTGAGTTGTTGCTGCCGTCATATTGCTTTCCTATAAACTGTTTACACTGTTGATTGTACCGGTGATCGGTGCGGTCATAGAAAATATGGTTCGAATAAATTTACCGAATTCAGCCAACGGTGCATTAGAAACGTACACAATATCTTTATCCTGCATCGGGAAGCGCTGTAACAAGAACATGGCTTTCGGATCCAGCAGATTGGCACGATAAACCGTCGGCACATCCATTCCTTCACCGTAGCCGTTAGCCCGCCATGCCGTTTGGTCCGTCAACGATAATTGCGTAAACGGAATATAGCGGAACACAAACACGCCACGTGGGTCTGAACGCGTGTCAATCAAGCCACCCATTTTGCCGATCGCCTCGGCAAGCGTAATGCCTTTGGTTGAGAATTTAACTTGTTGGTTTGAACCGACAGCACCGAGTCCGGTAAAACTGTAAGGCGTAGTCAGGAGCGAAACGACATCACCGGCTTGTAATGAAATATTCTGTGTCGGATCAGCAATCAAGGTTTCAAATGCCACGGTTTTGACTTGGTTGCCACGGGTAAGTTGAACCGTAATATCCTGAATATCGGCGGGTGAACCGCCGATTGCCGCAACGGCATCCAACACTCGCTCCGCATTAGCGGTTAACGGCATACGCACGCTGTTACCTTGGCGGATCACCGTAACATTGGCAGAGTTATTGTTGATGATTTGTACCATCGCCTGAGGTTGATTCGCTTTGCCTTGTAAGCGTCTGACAATCTCTTTTTGAATGGCTTCAGGCGATTTTCCTTTAACCGTAATGTCACCGGCAAACGGGATCGTGATTGCCCCTTTCTTATTGACCATTTGAGCCGGCAATTTGGTTAAATGACCGCTGCCTTGCCCCGTTTCACCGAACGTTGAACCGAATAGTACTGCCGGCGGAGCCTCCCAAATGGCGATATCCAGCACGTCCCCAACATTTGCCGTTCCGGCATAATGGTTGTACATTTGCATACCGACAAAACCGGAAAAACGTTGGTTTTGTTGGGTTTGATAAAGTGTTTGCACGAGTTGATTATCTAATTCCACCACATTCACTTGCGGCAGATTTTCTTGTTCGTTTATGTTTAAAACCGCATTGTGGTTTGGTCCGGAGGTTGGTAGGGTTGAACAACCGGTTAATGCGGCAGTCATGAGTAAGCTACTCAAAGTTCGTTTCAATGTGATCTTCATAAAAAGGTGATATCCAAATACGTACCAAATAAAAGGTGGTGTGAAACCGATAGGGCGGTAAGGCACAACGCCGTTTTCACATTCTACAAGCGGTCGGTTTCGCATAAAAATTTGCAAAAAATTCAAGATAACGTACCGCTTGTTGTTATTCGATTACTCCTCATCCAATGGAATAAGGGCAAAAGCTGCCTTAAGCATTTTTACTACTGTAATGTATTTAATGTTTACATAAAATTACATTTCTGAGTTGCTTAAGTTTAGCAAAAATTACATAAATAGACAAATAAAAGCAAGGGATTAATAGCTTAAAATGTGATCTTTTTCACATTTAGCAAAAAATTTAGCATATTTATTAAATTAGTGTAAAGTTGGTATTGAAGTGGAAAATCTATTTATGTATTATTGCAAGAAATAGAGTTATGTAAATTTACAATTTGTTTACTAAGGAAAGATTCTCCCGATCGGGGAGAATAGATTATTGGAGGTAATTAGTATGTCACTTAAAGCACTTTTTGTGTTTGGTACCAGACCGGAAGCCATCAAAATGGCACCATTAGTAGAAGGATTTAAGAAAAACGGTTTGGATTTTTGTGTTTGCGTAACGGCTCAACATCGGCAAATGTTAGATCAGGTTTTAGACCTGTTTGAGATTACGCCGGATTACGACCTGAATATTATGAGCGAGAAGCAAACGCTTTCCGGCATTACATCGACAATATTACAAAAAATTCAGCCGGTAATCGAAGAATATCAACCTTCTGTGATTTTTGTACACGGCGATACTGCAACAACTTTTGCCGCGTCTTTAGCTGCATACTATAACCAAATTCCGATTGCCCATATTGAAGCCGGGTTACGTACCCATAACATCTATTCCCCTTGGCCGGAGGAGGGCAACCGTCGTTTAACCGGTTCATTGGCAAAATATCATTTTGCGCCGACGGAAAGCACCATGAGAAACCTGATTGATGAAGGGATTCAGCCGAATAATATTTACGTGACCGGCAACACGGTGGTGGATGCATTATTTTTGGCTTGTAAGAAAATCGAACAGAATCAAGAGTTGCTCAAACAATTTAAACAACAGTTCAGTTATGTAACGGATAAAAAATTTGTCTTAATTACCGGTCACCGCCGTGAAAACTTCGGTGAAGGTTTTGACAATATCTGCCAAGCTATTGCTGCATTATCCGTGTTACATCCGGATGTTCAGTTTGTTTATCCGGTTCATCTCAACCCGAATGTACGCGAACCGGTCAATAAAATTTTAACCGGCAAATCGAATGTCCATTTAATTGAACCGTTGGACTATCTTTCTTTCGTATATTTGATGAAGCAATCGCATTTAATCTTAACCGACTCCGGCGGTATTCAGGAAGAAGCGCCGTCATTAGGTAAACCGGTACTGGTGATGCGTGATACCACAGAGCGACCGGAAGCGGTTGAGGTTGGCACTGTCAGACTTGTCGGTACCTCAAAAGAGAAAATCATCGAGCAAGTAAATTTATTGCTGACGAATGAAGCGGAATACAACCAAATGGCAGCAGCACATAATCCATACGGAGACGGTACTGCAGTACATAAAATTTTATCGGTTTTTCAACATCATTAAAATTATCAAGGAGAGCACAAAAAATGGAGAAATTTAACCAAATTTCGGTTGTCGGGCTAGGTTATATCGGCTTGCCGACTGCTGCGGCATTCGCTTTAAACGGTGTCAAAGTTATTGGCGTAGACGTTAATCAACATGCCGTAGATACCATTAATCAAGGAAAGATTCATATTGTTGAGCCTGAGTTAGAGGTTGCCGTATATTTATCCGTTACCAATGGACGATTAAAAGCCACTTTAACCCCGGAGCCTGCTGAAGCCTTCTTAATAGCCGTACCAACTCCGTTCAAAGGCGATAATTACGAACCGGATTTAAGCTACATCGAGGCGGCAAGCCGCGCGATTGCACCGGTATTGAAAAAGGGCGATTTGGTGATTTTGGAATCAACTTCGCCGGTGGGTGCGACGGAACAAATGGCAGAATGGTTAGCACAAGCCAGACCGGATCTCACCTTTCCACAACAAGCAGGGGAGGAATCCGATATCCGCATTGCTCACTGTCCTGAACGAGTATTACCGGGACAAGTCATGCGGGAACTCATTGATAATGACCGCATTATCGGCGGTATGACAAAAAAATGTTCTGAACAAGCGGTCAGATTGTACAAAACTTTTGTAAAAGGTGACTGCATTGTCACCAACAGCCGCACCGCCGAAATGTGTAAACTCACTGAAAACGCCTTCCGTGATGTCAACATTGCCTTTGCCAATGAACTTTCAATCATCTGCGATCGTTTAGGCATCAACGTATGGGAACTCATCTCACTGGCAAACCGCCATCCGCGCGTCAATATTCTCCAACCGGGGTGTGGTGTCGGCGGACACTGCATTGCCGTTGACCCATGGTTTATTGTCAACAAAACCCCGGATTTGGCAAAACTGATCCACACCGCACGCCTTGTCAACGACGGCAAACCGCAATGGGTGATCGACAAAGTCAATCAAGCTGTTATCGACGTTTTACAACTTAAACCACGTAAAACGCTTGGCGACATCAAAATCGCTTGCTTAGGTTTGGCATTCAAGCCGGATATCGACGACTTACGTGAAAGCCCGGCAGTGAAAATTACCGAACAATTAGCGACCAAATACCCAAATCAAATCCTTGCGGTAGAGCCGAATGTGGAGGTACTCCCGCCAAAATTAGCAGCCAAAGGTATTTCACTGATTGACCTCGACACCGCACTGAAGCAAGTGGACGTGTTGGTATTATTGGTTGATCATAAAGAATTTAAAGAAGCCGTTTCCATTTCGAGCGAATCGATTGTGGTGGATACGAAGGGGATTTGGTAGTTATATGACGAACAAAAGAATAGCAAAAAAATTGTTGAAAAAGAGTAATGAGAAATCTGACGTATTGACAGTTGACTATTCTAAAATGATTTCTGAACTTAATAAGCTCACCAATGAAAGCTTAGTAAAAGCAGAAAATGAGTATGTCTCTTTATATAAAGAAATCTCTACTATCAATTTTTTATTGAATAAAGCAAATACATTGAATGCTCAACAGCATGATTCTTTAAAAGAAGAATATAAGAAGAGCATTCAAAGCTATGAAAATAGAATTAAAGAGCTAAATGAAAAATTAGTAGGTAAAGATATTGCTTTTAAAAAGAAAGAAAGTGATCTATTAGCCAAACTACAAGCTTTGGATAATGATTACAAAAAGAAAGAAAATGAATTAAAACAGGCACAGCTTAAGGGCAAGCAAGCTAAAGAACAAGTTGAAAATACATTATCTTTCAAATTAGGCTATACTCTTATTCATTCAACAAAATCAATAAAAAACTTTTTTTCTTTACCCGCTGATTTATGGGCTTTAAGATCTTTTATCAAAGATAAAAAAGAAAATAAAGTCCATAAAACACAGAATGTTACATGGGCGGCTTATCCAAAAGTGGATGGTAGATTTAAGAAGAAATATGGTCTTAAATTTATCTCTATTTTAGATGAAATATCTCATACTTCTTTTGAAAGTGAATTTAGATTATTCCCATTAAATAAGGCTTCATTTGAAACCCAAATAAAGGGGAGTACTTCATTAGCCTTTTTTATTGAAAGCTGTTGGAAAGGGAATTTTGGTGCTTGGGAATATGCATTTGTTTCACCCAATATGCAACATCAAAATGCACAAAATTTATTAAAGGCATTAGATGTGGCTAAAGAAAGAAATTTACCAATAGTGTTTTGGAATAAAGAAGATCCAATGCATTATGATAAATTTTTACCTATCTCTTCTAAATGCGATGTAATTTTTACTACAGATATTAATAAAGTTGCGGACTATCAAAGAGATGTACCAAATGCCAAAGTAGAAACATTATTATTTGCGGCAAATATTAATATTTGTAATCCCGCAAATCGTTTTAGAAAAGAACACGAAAGCGTCTGTTTTGCCGGTTCGTATTATGGCGTAGGGCATGATGATCGTAAAAAACAGATGGATGCACTTTTGCCTACAATTATTAAATTCAAGGGGGCTATTTATGATCGTATGTCTCAACTAGAAAATGAACGTTATGCTTATCCTAGAAAATACCGCAAATTTATTCGTCCGGCAGTACCGTTTAGGGGAATCGTGGATGTGTATAAACAATTTAAAATTTTCTTAAATGTCAATACGATTACTGATTCACCGACAATGATGTCACGTCGTGTTTATGAATTGCTTGCTTGCGGTACGCCGGTTATTTCTACTCCTTCACTGGCGATAGATGAACAATTTAGAGGTATTGTTCAAGTTGCTAGAAATGCAAGAGAAGCAAATAAGATAGTAAAACATTTACTTTCTAATGAATGGGAATGGCTTCGTCTGTCTCATCGGGGATACCGTGAGGTTATGTTACATCATACTTATGAACATAGAGCAGTACAGATAGCTAATGTTTTAGGGCAAGACATAAAATTAGATGATCCTTTGGCGAGTATTGTTATCGCTTCTAACCGACCTTACTTTATTGATCGAATAGTGGAAAATGTAACAAAACAAGTTTATCCGAATATTGAGTTAATTATTATTGCTCAAAAATATACTGATCAACAAATTGAGGAGTTGAAAAATAAATTAAAAGTCAGTGGAAAAAAATTTAAAGAAATTCACATTGTAAAAAATGATAGTGAAGATACTTTAGGTAAACGTCTAAATCAGGGTATTAAGTTATCAAAAGGGGATTATGTCGCCAAATTTGATGACGATGATTTTTATTTTCCGAATTATCTTCAGGATATGTTAATTCCATTTAAGTTTGGTGATTATGGTATTGTAGGTAAGAAAGAGATATTTATCTATTTAGAAGGACAAGATAAAACATTTGTTAGATATAAAGGACAACGTCATATGGAAACTGATTTTTTAACAGGTGCAACACTAGTTTTTTCAAGAGAGGCATTAAATAAATTAGAATTTGGTGATCTAAATAAAGGTGAAGATTCTAATATATTGCAACAGGCTAAAAAGTTGGGTGTTAAAACATATGTTGCAGATCCTTTTAATTTTGTAGTATATCGTTCGAAAGAAGTAAATAATCATACTTGGCAAGTAGAGGATAGTTTTTTCACTGAGAAAGGTAATTTTGTTGGTGATGGTTTATCATTAGGAATAGTTAAATTGTAAAATTATATTTATATAAGTTTTTTAAGGTTTGGTTATGGAAATTTTAGTGCTTAATTCAATTCCAATGAAAAGATATGAAATTAGTTAGGGGATAACATGAATGTTAATATTATGAATACAAAAAGGGATTATGCTGAATATTGCTCAAATGGTTTTTTATTGTGTAAGAAAGATATACCGTTACCTTGGGAAAAGGAAAATATCGGTGAATATAAATTTTATTTTTCTAAAACGACGGAGTATCATTTAATTTCAAATGATGATATTTTTGTGTTACTCATTGGAAATGCTTACGATCTAGAGAGTAGTTATAAAAGTAAACAAGTTTCTCAGTTGATTTTAGAAAAGTATAAAAAATCATTTAATGAAGCGATTAATTATATTACTTATTTAGCTGGTAGATTCTTAGTTATTTTAAAAAATAAATCCAGTTTGTCTATAATACCGGATAGCCATTGTACTTATGCTTGTTATTGGTCAAAAGAGGTAAATGGAGTTTTTACGTCTCACTTACAAATATTTAAAGACTACTTTGATGTTGATAAAGATAAGAACTTGTCAGATATTATGAATCATAAGGATTATATTTCTCCGGGTGGAAAATATTTTCCTGCTATGCTTACACCTTTAAAAGGTATATATCCAGTTATTGCAAACTGCTTTATAGAACATACGAATGAGTATACAGAGCATAAGAGATTTTATCCTCATATTTCTCTTTCTGATAAATATAGTAGGTATAGTAAGGATGTTATTTATCTTTTGTTTAAGAATTATTTGCTTAACTATTTTAAATGCATATATGAAAAGGATAATACATATATCTCACTTACTAATGGTTTAGATAGTAGAACAATTCTTGCTATTGCATTATTAGCCAATTTGAAAGTTGATACATTTACGTATACCAAATTTGGAGGTGATTATCCCCATTATGAAAAAGATTTAGTGGGAGCATCAAAATGTGCGACACATGCAGGTTTCCCTCATTTTATTTTATATTTACCTACATTAGATTATGGAAATGATTTTTATAAAATGTATTCTAAGACATTTTCACTACATGCAAGATTTCCTGTATTAGCTCAAGCATATTATCAACAACTTCCTATAGATTCTAATGTATTAGTTTCAACTATATCAGAAACAGGGACAATATTTTATTCAGAAAGAATGGAAAAGAATATCACACCAGAAGTTCTAGCTAAAAAATGGTCTACATCGGATATTAATACTAATGAATTAGTAATTGAAGAATTTAGAAAATATATTGAATATACTGAGTTTTATAATGATAAAATAAGTGACTTTGATTTTTACGATCTTTTTTATTGGGAACATAGAAATAGTAAATGGGCTAATATTTGGTACCAAGAATGTGATTTGTCACATAAAGTAATATTACCTTTCAATTGTAGATTAATTAATGAGTTAATGCTATGTCTGAGTTTTGAAGATAGAAAATCTAAATATTTATTAAATAGGTTAATTGCTGAAGCTGGTTTGAGTAATCAACCTAATTTTTATGCATGATAAATACTATGAAGATAATGTTAATCTCTGATAAATTAACTGCCTCTTCTCTAGAGTACGAAGGTAGTTATTTATCGCATTTAAAATGTAACTTTATAGCAAATCATATACTAAAATTATCCTCTGATTGCCTTTTAGTCGAATCTGCTTGGAATGGCTATAAAGACAGCTGGAAGTTTAAAATCGCCTCTTATCCAGACCATCCAAACCGAACCAATGAAAAATTGGTACGATTGGTGGAAAAAGCTAAGGACAAGGGGATTCCGACCGTATTTTGGAATAAAGAAGACGGGGTACATTTCGAGCGGTTTATTGATTCGGCAAAGCATTTTGATCATATTTTTACGGTGGATCAAAATTGTGTCGAACGCTATCGGGCGGTGGTGCCTGCGTCGACAACCGTCGATGTGGCGATGTTCCCCGTTCAGCCCCGCATTCATAATTATCAAGGGTTTCAGTTTAAACATTGTGCGGCGAATTTTGTCGGGAGTTACAGTAAGCATGTGCATGATCAGCGTCGTGCCCGGCAAGAGATGTTATTTCGTGCCGCACAGCGCGCCGGGCTGCCGGTGACGGTGTTTGATCGGAATTCGGCGCGTAAATCGGACAATTATCGTTATCCGCAAGCGGAATTTGGTTTGGATGTTCGTCCGTCGCTCAGTTATGAGCAAACGGCGGATATTTATCGTCAGTATGCGGTGTCGCTGAATGTGAATACGATTGAGGATTCACCGACGATGTTTTCCCGCCGTGTGGTGGAAATTTTGGCATGCGGGGGTATTTTGGTTTCTACGCCGAGTTTGGCGTTGAATTCATTGTTTAAAGAATATTGCCATATCGTACACAGCGAAGATGAGGCGGCGGCATTGTTTAAGCGGCTGAAATTCGGTCCGTCGGCACAAGATTTGGAAAGGGCAAGAGCCGGGGCGGACTTTGTGTTGAATCGGTTCACGTGGCGCCATTTTTTACAACAGATAGAGAATGTGGTTGCATCCAAGAAAAACTAGTCGATTGCTTGAGTCAAACGGTTTTTCGCGTAAATAATTTGCAAAATTTCGGCTAAAACAGACCGCTTGTCTATGCTAAAATCCTGTTCAAATTTTTGGATAGGATTTTTTAATGAGTAAGCAAGGCAAACCTTTTATTCTCCATTCTCCGTTTAAACCTTCGGGCGACCAACCGTCAGCCATTGCCAAGCTGATAGAGGGTTTGAATGACGGTTTGGCACATCAAACATTACTTGGGGTAACCGGCTCGGGTAAAACGTTTACTATCGCCAATGTGATTGCTACCCTTAATCGACCGGCAATGGTTTTGGCACCAAATAAAACTTTAGCGGCACAGCTCTATGCGGAAATGAAAGCATTCTTCCCGGAAAATGCGGTAGAGTATTTCGTTTCTTACTACGATTATTACCAGCCGGAAGCCTATGTGCCGAGTAGTGATACGTTCATTGAAAAAGATGCATCGATCAATGAACAGATCGAACAAATGCGTCTTTCTGCGACTAAATCTTTTCTTGAGCGGCGTGACACCATTGTGGTGGCTTCCGTATCGGCGATTTATGGTTTAGGGGATGTCGATGCCTATATGCAGATGATGCTGCATTTACAAGTCGGGGCGATCATGAATCAGCGTGAAATTTTGTCTCGCCTTGCCGAATTGCAATATACCCGAAACGATCAAGCCTTTCAGCGCAGTACCTTCCGTGTACGCGGTGAAGTGATCGATATTTTCCCCGCCGAATCGGATGAGGTGGCATTGAGAGTTGAATTATTTGATGATGAAATCGAAAACCTTTCCTTGTTCGATCCGCTTACCGGGCATAATTTAGGTCGTGTACCGCGTTTCACCGTCTATCCGAAAAGCCATTATGTAACACCGAGAGAACGCATTTTAGATGCTATCGAGCAGATTAAAGTTGAGCTTGCCGAGCGTCGCACTTATTTTATCCAAGAGAATAAATTGCTTGAAGAACAGCGCCTTGCACAGCGCACTCAGTTTGATATCGAAATGATGAACGAGCTTGGTTATTGTTCCGGAATCGAAAATTACTCCCGTTATTTATCGGGCAGAAAAGAGGGCGAGCCACCGCCGACGTTGTTCGATTATATGCCGAGCGACGGTATTTTGATTATCGATGAATCTCATGTGACTGTGCCGCAAATCGGTGGCATGTATCGTGGTGACCGTGCGCGGAAAGAAACATTGGTACAATACGGATTTCGTCTGCCGTCGGCGTTGGATAATCGTCCGCTGCGTTTTGAAGAATTTGAGCGTCTTTCTCCGCAAACAATTTATGTTTCTGCCACCCCTGGGCCTTATGAACTGGAAAAAAATCCGGATGTGATCGATCAAGTGGTGCGTCCGACGGGCTTGTTGGATCCGTTGATTGAAGTGCGTCCGGTTTCAACGCAGGTTGATGATCTGCTTTCCGAAATTCGTAAACGGGTAGACGTGAATGAAAGGGTTTTGGTGACTACACTGACCAAAAAGATGGCGGAGGATTTAACCGATTATCTCGATGAACACGGTGTACGGGTCCGCTATTTGCACAGTGATATCGACACGGTTGAACGGGTGGAAATCATCCATGATTTACGAATGGGGATGTTTGATGTACTAGTCGGTATCAACTTACTGCGTGAAGGCTTGGATATGCCGGAAGTTTCTCTCGTCGCCATTCTTGATGCGGATAAAGAAGGTTTTCTTCGTTCCGAGCGTTCACTTATCCAAACTATCGGGCGAGCGGCACGTAACCTGAACGGTAAAGCAATTTTATATGGCGACAAAATCACGAATTCCATGCAAAAAGCGATTCAGGAAACCGAACGTCGCCGTGAAAAACAGATGGAATACAACAAACAGCACGGTATTGTGCCGCAAGCGTTGAATAAGAAAGTCGGTGAGTTACTCGATATCGGTCAAAGTGATAAGCCAAAGCGAGGTAAGAAATCGACAAAAGCCAGTGAAGCTCAGCATAGTTATATGCCAAAATCCCGTAAAGAATTGGAGAAAGAACTTAAAGTGCTTGAACAACAAATGCGTGATTTCGCTAAAGATCTTGAATTTGAAAAAGCGGCGGCAACAAGAGACAAACTGCATCAACTTAGAGCCGTCTTGCTGGAATTGTAGACGCTATTCGGTTCTTTATCGGTTCTTACAAGCGGTCTGTTTAGGCAAAAATTTTGCAAATTAAAGATAACAGGCAGTCATCGCTAAATGCTGTTTTAACTATACAAAAAAGCCATAATAAACGTGTTTACTGTTTATTATGGCTTTACAAAACATTCGTATGTTTGATTGAAACTTGAGTAAGACAAAATACTGAGGCGTTATTGTATTTTTAAAGTCGGTAATGTTTTCCAGTTTCCTAGTGTTATCGGACTTTCTGATATTATCGTGCGTTTGTCGATTTTTTTACCAAAGAAATTTTTTGTGAATAAGCTTGGTTCATAGAAGATATTAATTCGGTAATCTTTAAAGCTATCCGGATTGGATTTATATTCTTCAATAATTTTTTGGCGCTCTGCGATATCTACGATTCTTCCTCTTATGTTATCATTTTTAACTTTTTTGTTTGTGATGAAATTATAATCGGTAATGTTTTCTTGATTATTTTCGCGTTTAATAGCCAATTTGCCGGAACGATCTTGTTTTACCATTTTCTCAAGATGTTTCAAAAATTTCTTCGCCTTATTGTTGGCGGTATAAGAATCTTTAAGGTTTGAATCGTTTCTTGAGAATTTATGATTATCTTCTTTTTGAATGCGCAATGTAGCTTCATCAAATGAGAAGTCGACACTGCGTTCTTTTACCCACATACGGGAGCTAATAGGTTGATTGATTTCTGAAAATGTAGGGGCAAGTTCAAAAAATAATTTTATATCTTTAATGCGGGATTTTGGAAATTCATAATCCAAGGTCTCCGTTAAGATATATAAATTACCATTGGATGCAGTCACTACAGCTTCTACTTTTTCATATCCGGATGGATTTTTGGCGCTACAAGCAACCAAGAAAAATGCCATGATATGAATAAAAATTTTATTTAATACTTTCATTTATTCTTCCTTCATGAAACTGTTTTTATAAATAACTGCTATTTTAGAATTACATAGGTAAGAAATACTACATGTGAACTGTAGTTCAGATAGATAAAAAGGTCTAGCCAAATGTCTAGACCTTTTTATAAGTCCAAATTAGAAACAGAATTTTTATTTTCTAGATAAAGAGTATCTAGTCAAAAAATTAAGCTTCAAGTGGATTACGCCAGTCGTCGGCACCAGAAGTACCTGCTGATGTGTGTTCCCAATTAATTTTACGATATGCCAAAGAAATTTCCAACAACTGAGTAAACTCACGTTGTGTAGGATCTTGAGCATGAGGCATTTTTAAATCAATACTAACGATAGTTGCATCTTCTAATGAAGTTGTGAAGAAGTGTTCTTGTTTACCTTCAACAGAGGTGCGATACCATTTTAATTCAACTTTAGGTAACATTTCACCAGATGCTAATGCATTGTAAAGCATAGGTACAGCTTTGTTTAATGCAACGGTAAGTTTTAATGGCTTATGAGCACGTTGACCGGAAGGTTGACCTGATTGAGGATCGGTCGGAACTTCAATAACATGCTTAACTTCTTGCACAAGCATTTCATTTTCATGACCTTGAACGAAGATATTACCTACTGATTCAGCTGTGAAAGCACCAGAAGTAATTTCACCTTGTGTTTTACCGGTAATTGATACATAACATGGGGTTGGCATGGTTTTCTCCTACTTTATTACAATTGGGATATGAAACATTTGAAATGTAGCCTTTATGTTAGATTAACTTAAGTTAGTAAAAGCTTTTTACCTATCTCACTATTAACTCACCAAAAGCTTTGTATAAGTATCTCAAATTTTAATAAAATTACAAGAGGGTATGATAAAAAATATTTATTATTAAAGAGGTCTGATTTTTAATAAATCATAGGTATGATGCTGTAAATGTAAATTAATTTTTGTTTTTGGTTGTTTAAAATAATTAAATTTAATTTCTTTCTGAACACCCTTGATATATAATAAAATCTCTTTAGTTTTCAATGAGATGCTAAACTTTGTTTAGCGAGCTTATTATTTTGTTTGTAAGTTTAGCGTTATTGTTTAATAAATTAATTGCCTTTATTTGTAAATATATTAATTTTTTGTAAATAAAATTTGTATGGAGTGGAAATTTTTCCAAATCTTTTATATTTATGGTATTTTGATGTATGATTAATGGATTGCATTATATTGGTGTATTCCATGATATATGCGAGTAAAGGTTCTTAATTCTGTAAAGACAATTTGTAATGAGGAGATCGCTCTATGAGTAAATACAAAGAAGGTTCAGTAGCACCGAAAGAGAGAATTAACATTAAATATGTACCTGCAACGGAAGGTCAAGCTGCAGAGGTTGAATTACCTCTAAATGTGCTTGTTGTCGGTGATATGAAAGGTAGAACAGAAGATTCAACTATTGAAGAGCGTTCTATGATTTCTATTGACAAAAATACATTCTCTGCAGTGATGGGAGAAATGGATATTGAGCTAAACCTCAATGTTCCGAATAAATTGTCAGAAAAAGAGGATGAAGAGTTAAGTGTAAATTTAAGTATCGACTCTTTAAATGATTTTTCACCGGATAACATTGTTAATGCGGTACCTGAACTCAAAAAATTATTAGAGTTACGTGAAGCATTAACTGCGGTAAAAGGTCCGTTGGGTAACGTCCCTGCATTTCGCGCTCGTTTAGCCGAGTTATTAGAGAATGATGAGTCTAGAGAACAACTGCTAAAAGAATTGAATTTAGTAAGCGATAAGTAACCGTTGGTGATATTTTAAGAAAGGGTAATAAACTATGGCAAGAGCTGTAAAAGAACAACTTCAAGAGTCTGAAGTACAAACTACGTCTTTACTTGACGAAATTATGGCGCATACGCGTATTGCATCTGATAGCGAAGGGTACGATGTTGCAAAACAAGGTGTTGCGGCATTTATTTCAAATATCCTAATGACGGATAATCAAGAAGAACCAATCAATAAATTGTTAATCGATCGAATGATTGCAGAGATTGATCGCAAATTAAGTTTGCAGGTTGACGAAATTTTACACCATGAAAAATTCCGCCAGCTAGAATCATCTTGGCGTTCTTTAAAATTGTTAGTAGACAGAACCGACTTCCGTGAAAATGTTAAAATTAATATTTTACATGCAACAAAAGAAGAATTACTTGATGACTTTGAATTTGCTCCTGAATTGGTTCAATCCGGTTTTTATAAACATGTTTATTCTTCTGGTTATGGTCAATTCGGTGGAGAGCCTATTGGTACTGTAATCGGTAATTATGAATTTACTCCAAAAACACCGGATATGAAGTTATTGCAGTATGTTAGTGCCGTAGGTTCTATGGCTCATGCTCCTTTCTTATCATCGGTTTCTCCGACATTCTTTGGTGTTCAAAGTTATACCGAATTACCTGCAATTAAAGATCTTAAGTCTGTTTTTGAGAGCCCTGTCTATACAAAATGGCGTGCATTACGCGAATCAGAAGATTCTCGTAGCCTTGGTTTAACGGTATCACGTTTCTTGGCTCGTTTACCTTATTCTGTTACAGATAATCCGGTAAAAAGTTTTGGTTATGAAGAAGATGTAAGTAAAGACCATGAGCATTATCTGTGGGGAAATAGTGCATTCTTATTAGGTTCCTGCTTAACTGATAGTTTTGCTAAATACCGTTGGTGTGCAAATATTATCGGACCACAAAGTGGCGGTGCTGTTTATGATTTGCCAGTCCATTTATATGAAGCTATGGGGCAAACCGTTGCTAAAATCCCAACAGAAGTATTGATTACAGATCGTCGTGAATTTGAATTGGCGGAAGAAGGCTTTATTGCTTTGACAATGCGTAAAGGAAGTGATAATGCTGCGTTTTTCTCTGCCAACTCAGTTCAGAAACCGAAAGTTTTCCCTAACACAAAAGAAGGTAAGATTGCTGAAACCAATTATAAATTGGGCACACAGTTACCTTATACGTTCATGATCACTCGTATAGCTCACTACATTAAAGTACTGCAAAGAGAGCAAATTGGTAGCTGGAAAGAGCGCGGTGATTTAGAGAAAGAACTCAATACTTGGTTGAAACAATATGTTGCAGATCAGGAGAATCCGCCGGCTGATGTTCGTAGTCGCCGTCCTTTCCGTAGTGCATCCATTAGTGTGTCTGATGTAGCGGGTGATCCGGGTTGGTATTTATCTTCAATCAAAGTGAGACCACATTTCAAATATATGGGCTCTAATTTTGAATTGTCGCTAGTTGGTCGTTTAGATAAGGAGTAGATTTTTTATGCCAGCATTACTTAGCTGGGATAGAGAAAACGCTGCCAGCTTGTTTGAACGAATTCAAGCAGAAGATACTCAAATTTCTAAACGTCATCATTCGAGGGAACTTGTTTTATCCGTTAAGCGTAATTTACTCAACATTTTAAATACCCATCCTGGAGCCTGTCAAAGTGCTTCAGATTTGGGTATTGTTGATTTAAATGATGCGACCATAGGTACTATGGACATGACGGGGAAAATTCAATCTGTCATTGAAAGTTGTATTTTAAATTTTGAGCCTAGAATTACTTCTGTGAAAGTACAATCACTGATAAATGAAGATAATCCTCTATTACTGCATTTTCGTATTGATGCAGTATTATCAGTGGAAGACATACATTCTTCAGTGATATTTAATTTACATTTAGATAACGATCGCCATTATTACTTAGATCTTGCTGATATTTGAGCATAACGATGTCTGTATTAGAAAAATATTTCAGAAACGAACTAGAATATTTACGTGAACTAGGGAAACAACTTGCTGTTGAAAAACCGCATTTAGCTAATTTTTTGTCTGAGAAAAGTTCAGATCCTGATGTTGAACGTTTATTAGAAGGGTTTGCTTTTTTAACAGGAAATCTAAGAGCTAAGATCGAAGATGAGTTTCCTGAATTTACACATAGCATGATTAATATGCTGTGGCCTAACTATTTAAGACCAACTCCAAGTATGACTATAGTGGAGTTTTCTCCCGATGAAAAAGTCGGAAAATTGCAAGATATAGTAGAGAAAGGTACTTATTTATTAAGTAAGCCTATTTCCACGACTTACATTAATCAAGATAATGCTATTATTGATGATGGTGAGGTTCGATGTACTTTCCAAACTTGTCGTGATGTGTGGTTAAATCCTTTTTCAATTAAAGAGATTGTGACAACGAACAATAATGAAAAGTCAGTTATTGAAATTCATTTCTCTTCTGAATCTGAGTTGTCTTTTGATACTTTAGATTTAAATAAATTAAGATTTTATCTAGGTGCGGATGAGTATAGTAGTCAGCAATTATATTTATGGCTGTCCTACTATCTTCAATCCGCTAAATTGGTGATAAATGAGATAAATTATCCGGTACCTAATATCAACTTTTCTCCTGTAGGATTTAAGAGAGAGGATGCTATATTACCTTATCCTCAACATACAAATGCAGGGTATAGAGTTTTGCAAGAGTATTATTGTTTTCCTGAAAGTTTTTTATTTTTTGATGTAACTGGATTTGAAACACTATCATCTGAAGTGAAAAGTAAAACGTTTACTCTTAAACTATCATTTTCTTTGCCTTTACCTGTAGATGTAAATATTCGGACATCAACATTCCGTTTGCATTGTGTGCCTGCTATTAATTTGTTTAAACATGATAGTGAGAATATTCGTTTAGATGGAACCAAAACAGAATATATAGTTAAAGGAAGTCACCAACATCCGGACTGGTATGAAATTTTCTCAATAGATAAAGTTTCTAGTTTTGTTCAAAAAGAGACTAATTTAAGTAAAAGAAACAATAGTGGTAGCCGTGTTTACGAACCTTTTGAAAGTTTTCGTCATCAAATAGAATATATGAAAGGTCGAACATCTCTTTATTATCGTTTGAGAACTAAAGAAGCTTTATTTCACTCCGGTTTTGATCACTATTTATCCTTTGTTAGAGGTGATGAGGTTCAATTATTAACAACAAATGAATGTGTTGCTATTGATTTAACTTGTACTAACCGTGATTTACCGACTCAATTAAAGGTTGGCGATATTTGTGTTAGTACCGAGCAACATCCGTCTTCAACACAATTTAAAAATATTACACGTCCATCATTACCTCTACACCCTTCATTAGATGGAACGTTGGCTTGGAAACTAATTTCTAATTCTTCTTTAAATTATTTATCGTTATTAGATATTGAACCATTGAAGGAAATATTGAAAACCTATGATTTACCGGCTTGGCATAGTCGTCGTAATGCAAAAATTTCACAAAAGAAATTAGATGCCATTCAATCAATTGAAACCATATCCATTGATAGATTATTTAAAGGAGTTTCAATTAGAGGGCTTCAATCCACATTACATATAAAACAAAGTGGGTTTACTTCTGAAGGAGATATGTTTTTATTTGGTAGTGTACTGTCCCAATTTTTTACGCTTTATGCGAGTGTGAACTCTTTCCATAAATTAAGAATAGTGAATATTGATAATCAGGAGGTGTACGAATGGCCAATTCAAATAGGTCAACACGCCCTGATGTAGAAAAGACACAATTAATTAATATTACGCGTTATAGCTTTTATCAATTAGTTGAAATACTTTTTAAATTATCAAAGGTAGAATCTGCGACAACTTTAGCATTATTACCTCAAAAAGAGCCGATTCGCTTCATGTCATCTGCAGGATTGGAATTTCCAATCCGGGATATTGTGGATGTACTTTCAACTAAGCAAGGGCAATACTATTTAGAAGTTAGTTTTTTAGGATTACATGGTAGCCAATCTCCGTTACCAACTTATTATTTAGAAAGTTTAGCCGCTGAATATTTACATAAAGAAACGAAGCTAGTTGATTTTATGAATTTATTCAACCATAGATTAGTATTATTGCTACACCATATTTGGAGAAAATACCGCTACTACATTAATTTTAGAGATGAAGGAACAGATGCTTTTTCACAACGAATGTTTTCGCTAGTTGGATTAGGGCATGAAAAAACGCGTAATCGTTTAAGTATACATCATAGTAAAATGTTAGCTTATGCGGGAATGCTGGCTAGTCCGGGAAGATCTTCTGAGGTTATTGCAAATTTAGTTTCTCATTGTTTTGATTTACCTGATGTTAGTCTAAAAGAATGGCGTTTCCGGTACGTAAATATTTCCGAAAATGAACAGAATCGTTTAGGAGGGATCCTAAAAGAATTAGGACGACCGCCTACAGGTCGTAGTTGTTTAGGGGTGAATTTTACATTGGGTGGAAAAAATCCTGATCGTGGAGGTAAGTTTGAACTTCAATTGAACAATCTTTCACGTAAGCAATTTCTTTCTTTTTTACCTAACGGAGAGAATTATTTATCATTAATTACGTTTGTTTCTTTTGTTTTAAAAGATCAATTTGCTTGGGATTTAAAGTTGGGGCTTAAACCGAAGCAAATCACAGGTATGAAACTTGGTGATGAGCAAAATTCTATGCTTGGTTGGACAAGTTTTGTAGGTAAACCGGATCAAAAACCCAATGTGACAATTTGTATTAGGGAGTAGATAAGTGAGTCATTATTCATTGATATTAAGCGTTAAAAATGTTACCGATTTAGAGAGCGGTCGATCCCGAGAAAATGTTTTTAACAAAGATGGTGGAACTATTGGTAGTGGTGCCAATAATCATTGGGTATTACAAGATATAAAAGGTACTATTCCGACAAATCAAGCCAATATTGAATGGAGAGATAATGCTTTTTGTTTACAGGTTATCGGGAAAGCATTATTGGTAAATTCCGCAACCTTTACTCCTAAATCCGGGTTTATCCGTTTGAAAGACGGAGATCAGATTAAGCTTGGCTCTTTAAAGTTAGCAGTTACAATAAGTGAAACGGATTTATTATCAGAAAACCGTTCAGGAAAAACGGTTGAAGAGATAGTTGCTGGCAACCAAGACTACTTAAAAGAAATTCTGGACCGTAAACACGGGGTAAATTTGGTTGATGAGAAACAACTCGCGGATACGGTAGACGAAAGTATTGTTAAAGATCCTATATTTGCTTTAGATCCTAAAGGAAATAATATTACCAACTCTGATACCGGTGGTAATTCGCATCACTTATTATCAGATCGCCATCGTTCAGAAGATAAATCAATCAAATTACAATCTTATGGAGATTTTAAGATGAACCACCAATCTTATGTGGATTTACCAATAGTGCACAATGAGGATGAAGAGCACTCTCAATTTATGGAAAATGCTTACGTTACTATTTCCCCGTTAATGAGAGAGATGGATACCAAGATTAAGCTGATAGATAGCCAGGAAGCAAACGACTTTTTAGAAGAGGTTGGCAAAACGTTAAAAGCTGTTATTGAAGGTTTATTAGCGTTGCAAAAAGAACAAAATAGTTTGTCTGATAAACATTTGCGACCGATAGAAGATAACCCTCTTCGCCTAAATTTAGATTATTCTACAACGATGGAGGTATTATTCGGAGATCAAAAAAGCCCGGTTCATCTAGCTGCACCTGCAGCCGTATCAGAAAGTTTGCATAACTTATTAATTCATAATGAGGCAAATCGTGTAGCTATTATTAGTGCATTGGGGGCAATTTTAGATGCATTCTCTCCCCAATTATTATTGCAACGATTTGAAAATTATCGCCGTAGTAATGAGAAACAAAATGGAGGAAGTGCCTGGGCTTGGGAAATGTATAAAAATTATTACGAAGAATTAACATCAAAACGTCAATATGGTTTTGAGAAATTATTCTGGGAAGTCTATTCTCAGGCTTATGACAAAGCATTACGTGATAAACAAAATAAAGGAAATGAATAATGTTTTATATGCACCGTAACTTAAAATCGAAATTGCTCTCTGTATTATTGGTCACTCTCGTTCTTTCGGGGTGCCAAACTATGACTAAAATAGGAAAAGTTATCAAAGATCCGGATATCCAAGTTGGCGGTCCGTTAGAGCAGCCGTCTACCGTACAGATTTCATTGCTTGCAGAATCTGATATTAACCGTAATGAGGCGGGTCAACCATCTCCAATAGAGTTACAACTAGTTTATCTAAGCGAAGATTCTAAATTACTATCCGCTTATTATGAGCAACTTAGTATGGAAGAATTGAAAGACGTTTTAGGAAAAAACTATATTGATCATCAAGATTATACTTTATTACCGTCTCAATATAAGTCTTTGCCACAGGTTAAATTGAAAGAGGAAAATAACTATCTTGGTGTAATTGCATATTATGCTGATTCCGGAGAGACAGAGTGGAAAAAAGTCGTGACGTTAAAAGGAGTGGGTCATAGATATCATATATTAGTTCATGTTAGGGAAAATGAAGTAGATATTAGAAAGGACGAAGAATAATTTTATGTCTAAGAACAGAGTGATTTGGAAAGAAGGATTGTTTGTTCAACCACAGCATTTCCAACAACAGCAGCGTCATATTGATTATTTAATTCAAAATCAATTATTAGCTTTGAATAATAATTACAATTTTGGATTAATTTCTCTCGAAATTGATCGGGAAATGTTAAATCTTGGGCGTATTGCGTTGCTATCTGCAAGAGGGGTATTTCCGGACGGTTCGTATTTTAACTTACCGGCCCAAGATCTATTACCTGCACCATTGGAAATCAAACAGTTAGATAATGCCAGCTCGTATGATATTTATCTTGCATTACCTAATTCAAGTGCTGTTTTTACTGAAATTCATTCGGAATATAACAATCAGAATAACGTTTCTATTCGATACAAAGAAAATTTGCAGGATGTTCGAGATATTCATTCTCCAAATGGAAATAGTAGTTCATTATTTTTGGCGAAGTTGTCTCCTAAACTTATTCAAGGGAATGAAGACAGGAGTGCATATACCTATCTGCATATTGCTCGTATTCGGGATAAATTATCGGATGGTAGAATCGAATTAGATGATAAATTTATTCCAACGTGTATGGATGTTGTGGCTTCTTCAGAATTGAGGGCTTTCATCGGAGAGTTAGCAAGTACATTAGAACAACGAGCAGAAACGTTGTCATCCCGTATTGGTTCTCCTAGCCAACAGGGGATTGCTGATGTCGCTGAATTTTTGATGTTACAACTATTGAATAGAGAACATCCGTTTTACAAACATCTAAATATTCATCCGCATATTCATCCTGAATATTTCTATCGATTACTTATTCAGTTATGTGGTGAATTGATGACTTTCACCGACGCATCTCGTTTACCGAAAGAGTTTTTACGTTATGACCATTTTGCAATGACGGAATGCTTTCAACGTTTATTCAGACAATTAAGAATTGCGTTAAGTACTGTACTAACACCTAAAGCGGTATCGATACAATTAGAATCTTTACCATATGGTGTGAAGAGTGCTGTCATTAATGATCAGGATCTGTTATATAAAGCTGAATTTATTCTTGCTGTTTCAGCACGGATACCGGAAGAGCTACTACGTAAACAATTTGTACAACAAATTAAAATTACAACGCCGGATAAAATTCGTCAATTAGTGAGCGTTCAGCTACCGGGTATAGAAGTTCGTCCGCTAACAACGGCTCCTCGCCAATTACCATATCATGCAGGGTATACCTATTTTCATTTGGATACTCATAGTGATGAATGGCGTGAAGTACAGAAAAGCCATGCGATTGCCTTCCATGTGTCAGGAGAGTTCCCTGAATTAGATATGCAATTATGGGCAATAAGAGGTTAACGATATGAGTGAAGCGATTTTAGATAAACTAAATACACAAGACTCCGAATTAATTTCATCTTCTTATAATCTTCCCTTAAGAGGATATAGCATTAATCCTATGATTGATGCTGCGACTCCTCTTTTAGGAATGGTATTACGATTGAAAGATGTCACAGATCAAGATATGCCTTCAATGTTGTATGAACAGGTTGTTCAAGATATTCAATCATTAGAGCAGATCTTACGCGAACATCATTATGAGCCGGGAATGGTCGTTTCATTCCGTTATGTACTTTGTACTTTTATTGATGAAATTGCTTTAGGACATGGTTGGGGAGCTAAGAGCAGTTGGTTCCAAAAATCATTATTGACCTATTTCCATAACGAAACTTGGGGCGGTGAAAAAGTTTATATTTTATTAAATAAACTTATGGCGGAGCCTAAGCGTTATTTAGATCTTCTTGAATTTATGTATGTTTGCTTCAGTCTTGGCTTTAGAGGAAGATACAAAGTAACGGGGCAAAATACCGAGGAATTTGAGAGTATTTTTCGTAAGTTACATGATGTAATTGTAAACACCTCGGATAAAAAAACATCGGGTGTTATTTATTATCAAGAAAACGATACTAAAAAACATTCTTATCAGTTATTGAATAAAATAACACTTGGAAAAATATTTGGTATCGGATTGGTTATTTTAATCGGTGTTTATTGTGTTTATTTATTCAGATTAAATAATCAAACCAAAACCATCATAGAACAACTAAATAATTTATTGAATTAAGAGAAGATAACAATATGATTCGAGTTGAATTACCGGTTTTAGTCGGAAAATTAAATCCAATAGCTAAGCACACTTTGGAAGTTTGTGCTGCTCGTTGTATGAATGAACAGTTTGCTGAAATTACAGTGCCCCAATTTCTATTCAGTTTTTTAGAAACACCATTGTGTGATATACGGGTAATATTAGCTCAATCGAATATTGATATTGAAGAGTTAAAAGGTTATTTACAAGAAGTCGTTGGAAAAGACGGTCAACTACAAGCCCAACAAAACTATCCGAGTTTTTCACCATTGTTAGTTGAACTATTACAGGACAGTTGGTTGGTTGCATCCACTGAATTCGGTCATGCTGATTTGCGAAGCGGTATAGTGTTGTATGTGCTATTAGCCTCATTACATCGCTACGTACCACATCAAGCGGCAAAAATGTTGATGGTGATTAACCGAGAGATTTTAAAACGCGATTTTACTCAACTTGTTGCCTCATCATCAGAGACAGAACTTACAAAAGAATCCGGCGTAAATCCGACTAAAACACTTTCTAGCGGGCAGGAAAGCCTGTTAGATAAATATGCCCAAAATATGACTGCGCTTGCACGAGAAAATAAATTGGATCCGGTGCTATGTCGTGATAAAGAGATCAATTTAATGATTGATATCCTTTGCAGACGTCGCAAAAACAATCCGATTGTTGTGGGCGAAGCCGGTGTAGGGAAAAGTGCATTAATCGAAGGATTAGCATTACGTATTGTGGCGGGCAATGTGCCTGAAAAACTGTTAGATAACGATGTAATGACATTAGATTTGGGGGCATTACAGGCAGGTGCGGCGGTAAAAGGAGAGTTTGAAAAGCGTTTTAAAGGCATTATGAATGAGGTACTTACATCACCAAAGCCAATCATCCTCTTTATTGATGAAGCACACACTTTAATTGGCGCCGGTAACCAACAAGGCGGATTAGACATTTCTAATTTACTCAAGCCGGCACTTGCAAGAGGAGAACTCAGAACAATTGCCGCAACGACTTGGAGCGAATATAAAAAATATTTTGAAAAAGATGCAGCGTTATCCCGACGCTTTCAGTTAGTTAAATTAGCAGAACCGACGGTTGATGAGGCTATTGTTATTATGCGTGGTCTACGTAATGCTTATGAACAATCGCATCAAGTATTAATTGAAGAAGATGCTTTAATTTCTGTAGCGGAATTGAGTGAACGTTACTTAAGCGGAAGACAGCTACCGGATAAGGCGATCGATGTTTTGGATACGGCTTGTGCACGCGTAGCTATCAATCTGACTTCTCCGCCCAAATTAGTTGCAGAATTGGAAAATGCACAGCACCAGCTAAAAATGGAAATTGATTTGCTCCAAAGAGAGATTAAGCTGGGGTTGAGTATTGATGAAACTCGTTTATCCGAATTACAAAATAAACTTGATTCTAACACGACCAAATTAGCAGATATCAGCCAAAGCTGGCAAAAACAGCAATCAATAGTGAAAGAAATTATTGCATTACGGGCGAAGTTATTAGAAGGTGGCACAGAACCTCTTGAAAAAGAAAGTTCCATTGACGTTAACAAAACAGAATTTGCAAATAAAGAGGAAAAAGAGACCGCTTGTAGCAGTGACGAAACCGAGATTTCGGATGTGTTATCAGAGGAAGAGATCTCAGAAAAATTGAAAGCACTCACTCAAGAACTTGATGAGTTACAGCAGACAGAAATTTTGGTATCACCTCACGTCACTCAAAAACAAATTGCTTCTGTTATTGCAGAGTGGACTGGTGTTCCGATTGATCGTTTGTCTCAAAATGAGCTTACCGTCATAACCGATTTACCTCACTATCTCTCCAAAGAGATTAAAGGACAAGATCTTGCGATTAAGCATTTGCATCGACATTTATTAACGGCAAGAGCAGATCTACGTAGAGCGGGGCGACCTTTAGGTGCATTTTTATTTGTTGGTCCAAGTGGTGTAGGTAAAACGGAAACGGTGTTACAAGTTGCAGACTTATTGTTTGGCGGGAAGCAATACCTTACCACAATTAATATGTCTGAATTCCAAGAGAAACATACGGTTTCACGCTTAATCGGTTCACCGCCGGGATATGTCGGATTTGGTGAGGGTGGCGTACTTACTGAAGCCATTCGTCGCAAACCGTATTCAGTTGTACTTTTAGACGAAGTTGAAAAGGCCCATCCGGATGTATTGAACTTGTTCTATCAAGCTTTTGATAAAGGCGAATTAGCTGATGGCGAAGGACGTATTATTGATTGTAAAAATATCGTATTCTTTTTAACCTCTAATTTGGGGTATCAGACCATTGTTAATCATGCAGATACACCGGAAAAGATTATTGATGAACTGTATCCTGAATTAGCGGAGTTCTTTAAACCGGCATTACTTGCCCGAATGGAAGTTATACCTTATTTGCCACTGCCGAAAGAAGTGTTAATGACGATTATTGAGGGTAAACTGAATAAGTTAACTACATTATTAGAGAAACGTTTTAATGCTCAAGTTGTTGTGGAGAATGAAGTAAAAGAAGAGATTTTACGTAGAGCCAGCCGTGCAGAGAATGGTGCGCGTATTTTAGAATCTATCATTGACGGTCAAATGTTACCGCCGGTTTCTTTGTTACTGTTACAACAAATTGCGGCGAATAAAGAAATTAAAGAGATTTATTTCGGTCTGAGAGATAACCGTTTTATTGCTAAAGTTGGAGAAGATGAATGCGATTTGACCTAACTTCAATCAAAAATCGAGCTTGTTTTTTTGTTGCAGGAAGCGCTTTTTTTCTGCCTTCTTATGTTTTGGCGGAGACGGAAGCATTGTCTCCTGCAGAAGAAACATTAAAAGCGATGGAAATATGTCGTCAGGAAAAGTCATCGTTAGATCGTTTAGATTGCTATGATAATGCATGGAAAACCCATATGCCTACAGTATCCGATAATCAAAAAGGTGGTATTGCTTGGAATAGAGCAATGGAACATGAAGGGGCTAGAACGAATAACACCATTTCATTACTAACTAAGTCATATAATTCGGACGGAGGTAATCCGACAATTATTATTACAACGCCTGCTTTAGGTTATAAAAGCCCTAGACCGGTATTGATGTTTAGTTGCATTGATAATATTACACGTTTACAAATAGCTTTGCTGAATCCATCAGACAAACGTGATACTAATGTTGAAGTATCAACCGATAAAACAAAGTTTGAAACACGTTGGTTCTTTCGTGAAAACGGATTCCTGCTAGAAGCAAGCCGCGGATTGGAAGGAATCAGCGAAATACAACGGTTATTTAAATCAAATACGTTAAAAATTAAATCGAATATTCCCGGAGTTAACGGTTTGACTTTTAATATACAAAATTTAGAGCAAGAAATTAAACCGCTTAGAACAGCATGTCATTGGTAAAGTATGGACTTATTAACTGATAACCCTTGGCGTATAACGATTCTAACGCCAATTGAAACCGATATTAATCTTGATGAGGATCCGGCTTGGATCGAGCTTGATGGTGAAATGGTGAAATTAGGCTCATTAGGGCATGAATCTCTTAACGTTTCTCAAGTTCAACAAAAAGCATTAACATTACTATCAACAAAAAGTAAAGATGTAAGAATCGTCGCACATCTTTTAAAAACACTGCAACATTCAGGTAAAGCAGCAGAGTTATTACTCGGATTAGCCCTGTTATCTGACTATGTTGAGGCATTTTGGAAAGATGCTCCGCCAAAACAAAGTATTAAGAAAGTCCGCTTGGGGCAGCAAATTCTTAAACGCTTTGAGAATATGGCTACGAAATTTAACCAATCGGCTTCGCGATTAGAAAAAGATGAAGCTAAAATTCAATTAGAAAGGCTAAAACAGTATTGGGAAGATCCTAAACTATTAGAAGAAGTTGAAACGCTATTAAATCGTTATACTTTTAGTGAAACAACAGAAGTTGAATCTGCAACAGTTGCTACTACAGCAGAAAAAAACTTGCAACCTACAGTGAATACTCATGTCGTTTCCAATGCTCCGGTTGTTTCAAACAGCAAACCAATGGTGATGGAGCCGATAGAAATTGATCATAGTAATGAAAAAGCTTGGCGCAATACGTTGTTAAAAGTGGCGGACTATCTAATTGAAAAAGATCTGTCGGAAGCGGTAGGATACCAATTAAGACGTTATGCTATTTGGAGTAATATTACCTCCGCCCCTCTTTCCGAAAATAACAAAACGCAATTGGCAGCAATATCTGCTGACCGTGTTGCCGAATATAAGGCGGGGTTGGAAAATGCGGATGTACATTTATGGAAAGAAGTTGAATACAGCTTAACGCTGGCGCCATTTTGGTTTGAAGGACATTACTTATCCGCTGAAATAGCTCATCGTTTGGGTTACATTAAAGTTTCAACCGCGATAAGAGAGAGCCTCGATCACTTTCTTGAACGATTGCCGGTTTTAAAGGAGCTCACATTTAGTGATAATTCTCCGTTCTTATCGCAAAGTTGCCAGCAATGGTTACAACAAAGTAAAGCTGCAGAGAATAAATTACATAGCGTTAACGATCTAAATCAACATATAGAAAGTTATTATGAGACAGAAGGCTTGGAAAAAACGTTACAGCTGATTAATGAACAAACCTATTCAGATATGAGGGATAAAGTTTATGCGCAATTACAGAGTATTAAGTTGTTAAATAAGTCTGGATTACACAGCTTGGCAAAACAACATTATGCAACCTTACAAGGTGCATTAGAAACCGTATCAGTTAAAGATTGGGAACCATCCTTATTCTCTTTATTGATAAAAGAACAAGAATGAATTAATAAATAAAGAAGGTTTTAATAATGAGACTACCATCATTTTTTCAAACATTTAGACCATTATTAACAAGATTGAAATTGTCTGGTCCTATCCTAATGATTGTGCTTTGGATTGCTACAATGATTTGGATTTGGTGGCAAGGTGAAACTTACACAATTAATGGGTATAAACCGCTGGAGAGCGTAACTAATCGTTGGCTATCCACCGCTGTTCTTATTATTATCGGAATTTCTTGGATAACATGGAAAATCAACCAGCGTTTAAAACAATTGGAAAAACGCCATCAGGAAGATAAACAGAATTTCAATAACCCAATTAAAGAGAATATTGAAGCACAGCGTCATTATTTAGATCGCTGGGTTTTAAAATTTCAACGCTATTTAGATACATCAAAATACCAATATGATCTCCCTTGGTATTTGTTATTAGGTACTGAAGATAGCGGAAAATCATCTTTACTCAAAGAAAATGGCGGTTTTGTAGAGCTTTATCAGAGTGATGATGAAGAAACTGCAAAAAGCGTTGAGTTTTCAATTTTTAACAATGAAAAAGCAGTCTTAATTGTTCCGAATGGTAACTTGGTCTCACAACATATTGAAGTTGAAGATAAACCTCGTTTATACACGAAGTTATGGAAAAATCTTCTAGATTGGACTGCGGAACAACGTGGTCGTCAGCCTCTGAACGGCATCATTCTCTGTGTCGATCTTTATCAGTTATTAACTTTAAATAAAGATGGAAAAGATGCTTATCTTTCTACGTTACAAGACCGCCTAAAAGAAATCTCTGAAGTAGTTAATGCAGAATTACCGGTTTACGTGATTTTGACGAAAATGGATCGTCTATACGGCTTCCAAGCGATGTACCGTAAACTAACCAAAGAACAAATTGAGAGTGTATTGGGCGCAACTTTCTCAGAGAAAGGTGAGAAATGGAAGGAAGAATTAGACACATTCTGGAATTCTTGGTGTCAGCAAATGAATGCATCAATGCCGGATATGATGTTAAATGACGTGCTGCCTGAACAACGTAGTCAGCTTTTCAGTTTTATTCGACAAATTAGTGGAGCTCACGAAGAAGTATCGACATTTTTAGCCGATTTGAAAAATATGGGGGGTAAAGCGGATATTTTCTTTAAAGGGCTTTATTTTACTTCTGTATTACAGAATGGAAAAATTGATGATTTATTTGTGCAATCTGCTGCAGAACAATATCACTTAAGTAATCAAACATATCCAACGTGGTTAGTTAAAACATCACGTACATATTTCTGTACTAACTTGTTTGATAATACATTATTTGATTATCCGAATTTGGCACAAGAAAATTCGGTATGGAATTTAGCATATCAAAATCGCCTGAAAGCATTTTCTATTATCGGTGGTCTTGCTGCTATCGGACTATTATTCGGTTGGCATCATTATTACCAAAAAAATCACAATGCCGGAGAGATGATTTTACAGCAAGTCCAACAATTTAAAGAAATTCCGATGCCTGAAGGTGTCGACTATTACGGTGATAAACAATTGCCATTGTTAAACCCGATGAGAGATGCAACCTTTGCTTATGGAAATGAAGTGGATGCAGCGAATCTCTTTACAGATATGGGGCTATATCAAGGACACAATATGGGTCCATATGCCCGCTCGGCCTATTTACGGTTACTTAACTTACGTTATTTACCGGCGATTATGACGGGATTACAACATAAGCTGGATACTTCACCGCCGAATAGTGATGAAAAATTGGAAACACTTCGTGTCATGAGAATGCTTGATGATAAAACCGGACGTGTAGACCAAGTTGTTGAAGATTATATGCAAAAATATTGGAGTGATGCATTTAGAGGTCAAAACCAACTTCAAGCAAACTTACTTTCACACTTAGACTACGCATTGAAATACACGGATTGGCATGGAGAAAGAGTAAAAGGTGACGGAGAATTAATTAAAGCCTTTGAGCCGTTTGATCTTTCTATAAAGGATGCACAAAAAGAGCTGAGCAATCTTTCGCTATACGATCGTGTTTATCAAATATTAAAAACAACGGCGAAGAAAGTGTTCCCGTCGGATTTAAATCTGCGTGAAGAAATTGGCTCCGGTTTCGATTCGTTATTTAGACCGATAGACGAAGAGTTAGTTTATATTCCGCGCTTTTTTACAACGGAAGGGTTAACTAATTATTTCTTGAAACGGGATACGCAGTTAGTCGATCTCACGGCGATTGACAGTTGGGTACTCAATTTATCTAAAAATATTGAGTATAGCGACACGGATCGTAAAGAAATCAGTACAAGAATCACCGAGCAGTATGTGAATGACTATGTTTCGACATGGAATGACGCAATCAATAATCTGACGATTAAACGATTTGAAGATATTCCGGAAGCAATTTCAGCCATTGAAAAAGTGACGGGGAATTCACAAACGATGCGTCGAGCCATTGGTGCCGTCGTCAGCAATACCGATGCACCGGCTGTTCCAAAAGGATTGGAAGGCAAAAATTTAGATGATGTTTTATCTTCATCCGAATATTTGCTGAAGAATGCGATTTCACGTAATTTCTTAAATGAAAAAGCGATCTTGGCTCAGGAAGACGGTAGTAGAGAAAACCTTTTACAACGTGTTTATCCGCAGTTATCTAATTTGCACCGTTATTTATTAGCGATCCAAAATGCACCGGATCAAGGTAAAGCCGCCTTAAAAGCAGTGCAATTACGTGTAGAGCAGCAATCGCTCGACCCGATTTTAGAACTGCAGCAAACGGCGAAAACATTACCGCAACCGTTAAATCAATGGGTGGAGCAAATCGCAGATAATGCTTGGAAGGTAGTATTGAAATCAGCCATTTTAGCCTTAGAGGTAGAATGGAATGATAAGGTCATTAAACCTTATCAAATGCATATTGCAGGTCGTTATCCGTTTGACCCGCACGCATCGCAAGAAGTTGCCATTAGTGATTTTGACCGATTCTTTGCGCCGGACGGTACCTTAGACAGCTTCTACACCAAATATCTCAGTGCATTTATTGAACACGGGTTGACCGATGCAGAAGACGGAGAAACGCCGTTAATCCAAGAAGAGGTGTTACAGCAATTAGCGATGGCACAACACATCAGAGATACCTTCTTTAGCGGAGAAAACGGGCTGGGAACGCAATATATTGTCGAGCCGTTGAGCTTGTCGGCGAATAAGCGTCGTAGCGTGTTGAATTTAGACGGACAAATTATTGACTTTACCCATGGTAATAAACGTCGGGTTAATGTGGTTTGGCCAAACTCCATGAATATTTCTGTGGAAAGTAAACTGACTTTGGTCCCGAATCAGATTAATACCTCACCGCGCAGTATTTCTTATAGAGGTCCGTGGGCACAGATTAAGCTGTTCAGTTCAGGTAAGTTGATTAGTCAAAGAGAGGGTTCATTTGATATCCGCTATGATGTAGACGGCGGGTATGCGACATACCGAATTTATACGGATGCGACCAATAACCCGTTCTCCCCGGAAATTTTCAGAGACTTCCAT
>NZ_JBGXYA010000056.1:0-5519 GCF_041814905.1 Glaesserella sp.
CCGGCAATGACAATCAGGTGAGCTTTTTAACGACATGATTTGCCGTATTCGACCTTGAAACAAGCGGTCGGATGTTGACCACATTTTGCAATTTGCAAATTTTTCGGAAGATCTCACCTCTTGTCGGATTATAAAATTGCCCGTTCAAATAACATTTTTAAATTTTCAATGAGATGCAACGGGTTGAGCGCTTTATTATGCTCAAAACTGAAGGTCATCGACGCAATGGCAAAGGACGCATATAAATGCCCTTGATATTCCAAATCGATTAATTCGTTATCATCAACTTCTTTCGATAAGACTTCAATGTATCGCTGCCGAATGATTTTATACATATCTTGTTTAAGGTGAATTTTAGGCGTTTCGATTTTCCAAAGCAGTTGGATTTTTTCGCGGTTTTTGAGAATGAGCGGTGCCGCTTTTTCGGCAAATACTAAAGACGTTTCATGAAAACGTTGCTCTAACAAAGGCAAAAAAACCGTTTGTTTAAATTCCTCAACAAGTTGTCGAGCCAACGTATCTTTATTCGCATAGTGTTTATAGAACGTGGTGCGGTTAATCTGTGCAACGTCTAAAATATCTTGGATCGTAATCTCTTGATAATCTTTTTCTTCCAATAAGCTGAAAAACGCCTGATGAATACTTTTAGCGGTTTTAATGACCCGAATATCATCTTTATTCATATCTATTTGCCTTCTTTTTGAGCAGGATAAACAACAAAATATCGTTTTTTATCGAGATAAGCAACATTTTATTGTTTTTTGATGATTGAGTCGGATTCGTGATTTTCCTACACTGCTTTTTATTTAGACGATATTGAGGGATGAAGGGGATAAGATGAAAAAAGTATGGATTGCACTATTGGTGATTGCCGTTGTTGGTGGCGGTATCTATTGGAAACAGACGCAAAGCCGCTCGAACTTACCGGACGGGATTAGTGGTGTAAACGGGCGTTTGACGGTAGATCGTGTTGATGTAGCAACGCTTTATGCAGGGCGTGTGGAAGAGATGTTGGTCAAAGAAGGCGAGGATGTGGAGAAAAATCAAGCCCTTGCCCGTCTTTCTTCCAGCCAAATTGAGAGCCAAGTAAATGCGACTTCGGCACAAATTGAAGCGATGCAGGCACAAGTTGCACAAGCGAAAGCCCAAAAGCAACGTGCGCTGGAAACCGTCAGCCGTGCGAACGCTGAAATTAATGCCCAACAGCAACAGTTAAGCGTGGCGAAATTGGAATTGGATAACGCTAAAAAGCTACGCCGTGATAATTTGATTTCCGCCAGCGAATTAGAACGCCGTCAAGCCAATTATAAAGTGGCACAATCAGCGATTGAGACGGCAAAAGCCGCACGAGCCGAAGCACAAGCAACCGTAAGCCAAGCGGATGCAACCATTTCCCAAGCGCAAGCGATGGTTGAAAGAGCCAAAGCCGATGCGCAAAATGCCCAATCTCAAAATGAAGATATGCTTATTCGTTCACCGTTGAGCGGACGTGTGGAATATCAGCTTGCTGATGTTGGCAATGTACTTGGTGTGGGCGGTAAAGTGGTCAGCATTTTGGATTTAGATGATGTGTATATCAACGTATTCTTACCGTCTTATCAAGCTAATCAAGTTAAAATCGGCGATGAAGCCCGTGTCATTGTTGATGGCGTGGATGCGGTTTTCCCTGCCAAGGTAAGCTATATCTCTTCACAAGCTCAATTTACGCCGAAATCGGTCGAAACCGCCGAAGAACGCACCAAAATGATGTTTAAAATCAAGCTACAAATTTCCGAAGAGATCGTAAAACAAAATCCGGCATTCTTTAAAGGCGGTATGACGGCAATGGGGTATGTGAAATATGATGGCAAGGCAGAATGGTCTGACGCATTCAACGTTAAATTACCATCAGAAAAATAATGTGGAAATGTTATGAATTTCGCTATTTCAATCCAACATCTTTCTCATCAATACGGCAAAACACAGGCGCTGAAAGAGGTATCACTACAAATTCCTCAAGGCGTTACGGTGGGGTTAATCGGGCCTGATGGTGTAGGGAAATCGACCTTACTTTCACTGATTTCAGGGGTAAAAATCCTACAACAGGGCGACATTTCGGTGTTTGGCTTAAACATTGCAGACAGCAAAGCGCGCGATCAGCTCTCCCATAAAATTGCTTTTATGCCGCAAGGATTGGGGAAAAACCTCTATCCGACCCTCTCTATTTATGAAAATATTGAATTTCACGCCCGTCTTTACAGCTTGCCGAAATCCTACCGCCAAGCTCGGATTGAACGATTATTGCAGGCAACGGGGTTACTGCCTTTTGCCGACAGACCAGCCGGAAAATTATCGGGCGGAATGAAGCAGAAACTCAGTTTATGCTGTGCATTGGTACACAGCCCCGATTTGCTCATTTTGGACGAACCAACCACCGGCGTAGATCCGCTTTCCCGCCGCCAATTTTGGGAATTGGTGGAGAGTTTACGCCAAGAAAGCCCGACAATGACCGTCATTGTTGCCACCGCTTACATTGATGAAGCTGAAGGGTTTGAACATTTGATTGCGATGGACGACGGCAGAATTATTGCCGATAAGCCGACCCGCCAAGTGATGCAAGAAACGAACAGCGAGACTTTAGAGCAAGCCTATATCAAATTGTTACCGCCCGAAAAACGAGGAGCGGAGAACGGCTTGGTTATTCCGCCTTTTATCCCGAACCCGAACGAACCACCGGCAATACAAGCGGTCGGTTTAACCAAAAAATTTGCAAATTTTGTGTCGGTGGATAATGTGAGCTTCACCATTCCAAGAGGCGAGATTTTTGGCTTTTTAGGCTCGAACGGTTGTGGTAAATCCACCACAATGAAAATGCTAACCGGATTACTTGAGCCAACGGAAGGCTCGGCAACCTTGCTCGGGCAGCCGATTGATGCCGGCGATATCAATACCCGTAAAAAAGTGGGCTATATGTCGCAAGCCTTCTCCCTTTATGAAGAATTAACCGTAAGAGAAAATTTGCGTCTACACGCTAAATTGTATCAAATCGAACCTTCGCAGTGGGATCACTACGTTCAGCGATCACTGGCGCAATTTCATCTGGTTGAATTTGCCGAACAAACACCGGCTTCATTGCCGTTAGGGATTCGCCAACGATTACAACTGGCTGCCGCCTGTTTACATCAGCCGGAAGTGTTAATTTTGGACGAACCGACGTCGGGGGTTGATCCTGCCGCACGGGATATGTTTTGGGAATATCTGATTAAACTGTCTCGAGAAGATAAGATCACGATTTTCGTCACCACCCATTTTATGAATGAAGCGGCTCGTTGCGATCGTATTTCTTTTATGCATCGCGGAAAAGTATTGGGCGTTGGTACACCGGAGGAGTTACGGATCGGCAAAAACGCCGCTACGCTGGAAGAAGCCTTTATTCGTTATTTGGAAGAACAAGCGGACGAGATTACCCAACCCCAGTTGCAAAAAAATGCGCAAAACGAACCGCTTGTCAGCCATTCACAAGCGGTCGGATTGTTTGCTTGGTTTGCCATGGTTTGGACTTTTGCCTTGCGTGAGAGCAAAGAGTTGCTACGGGATAATATCCGCCTGTTGTTTGCGATTGGCGGTCCTGCCGTGATGTTGTTGGCTATGGCGTCAAGTATTTCGTTTGATATTAACCCGCTGAAGTTTACCGTGTTGGATCACGACAACAGCTCGGAAAGCCGCCGATTGATCGAGTATTTTCGTGGTTCGCCTTATTTTATTGAACAGCCTGAAATTTATTCCACGGCGGAGATTGATCGGGTGTTAAAAAGCGCCGAAGTCAAGTTGGTGCTGGAAATTCCGGCGGAGTTCGGGCGTTCGATCTTAAAAGGTCAAATGACGCCAATCGGGATTTTTATTGACGGGGCGTTTCCGTCCACGGCGGAAAATTTGAAATCGTCGGCAAACGGTGTGCTTGCTCAATATGTACGGGAGAATTTTCCTGCTACAGCAAATTCAACGACATCATCGCTGATTGAACCTCGTTTTATGTATAACCAGGATTTTAAGAGTATTTTTGCGATTACTCCGGGTGTGATTATGTTAGCGATGATGATGGTACCTTCGATGATGACTGCATTGGGTATCGTTCGGGAGAAAGAGATCGGTTCGATTATGAATTTATACGGATCGCCTGCGAGTAAATTGCAATTCTTATTAGGTAAGCAGCTACCCTATATTGTTTTGGCGTTTTTAAGTTATTTGGTGCTGATTTTTATCGCCGTCGTCATCTTTGGTGTACCGATAAAAGGCTCGGTTTGGGCAATGTTTTTAGGAGCGTTATTGGTTGTTACCGCTTCAACAGGCTTTGGTTTAGTGGTATCAAGCTTTGTGAAATCGCAGGTTGCGGCACTTTTTGCCACCGCTATTTTAATTATGGTGCCAACGATGAATTTCTCAGGAATGATGTACCCGACAGCAACATTACCAACGCCGACCTACGTTATCGCTCATATTTTCCCAGGTGCCTGGTTTCAGTTGATTAGTTTAGGCGGATTCACCAAAGGGCTGGGCTTTTATGATTTTATTGCCAACTATGGCGCTTTAATTATCATCTATTCGGTCTATTTAATCTTGGCATCCTTATCATTGAAAAAACAGGAGAAATAAGATGCGCTGGTTAAAGAATGTGATCTATTTATCGAAAAAAGAGTTTTCGAGTCTGTTTTCGGATTTAACGCTGATTGCTTTGATTTTATATATGTTCAGTATGGCGCTTTATACTATTGCCAATATGCCGACGACGGAGCTGAAAAATGCGGCAGTCGCAGTGGTGGATAACGATCGTTCAACCTTGTCTTATCGGTTAAGAGACAGCTTGATTGAGCCAAATTTCAAAAAAGTACAGGAAATCTCGGCAAATGAAGTGGATCGGGCAATGGATACCGGCACTTATACCTTTGTGTTGGAAATTCCACCGAATTTCGAACGGGATATGTTGAAAGGCTTATCGCCGAAAATTCAGCTGTTGATTGATGCTACGGCAATGACCCAAGCAGGCGTAGGGAGTAACTATATTTCTCAAATTTTTAATCAAGAAGTGGCGCAATATTTGGCATTAAATTCAGCTTCGTTAGATAACCTTGCCGTGATCAATGTGTTGTACAACCCAAACTATTCAAGCAAATGGCTTATGGGCACAATGCAAATTGTCGGGAACTTAAATTTACTTGTGTTGCTGTTGGTTGGCGCGGCTGTTATTCGGGAACGTGAGCGGGGAACCATTGAACATTTATTGGTGATGCCCGTGACTTCAAGTGAAATTGCCGTGGCTAAAATTGTCGCTAACGGTTTGGTGCTATTAACGGTAGCAATGCTTTCCTTGATCTTTATGGTTCGAGGTGTGTTGGGTGTGCCCATTGCATTAAGTTCCTTACCGCTCTTTGCCCTAGGTGCCATAGCGTTTTTATTTTCGATTTCGTCATTGGGCATTTTATTGGCAATTATCGCACCAACAATGCCACAGTTCGGTTTGCTCTGTATCCCGACGTATGTCG
>NZ_JBGXYA010000057.1:0-18784 GCF_041814905.1 Glaesserella sp.
GCAATGCAAGTCGCCCTTACTGCGTGGGATTGTTATACTAGAGTGGGAGCTTACGAAGGCGAACGGGCCATTGCCCAAGCGGTGATTTATCTTGCAGTTGCTCCGAAAAGTAATGCAGTTTATATGGCATTTAATGAAGCCAAACGCCTAGCCCAAGAAGGCAAAGATTACGACGTTCCAGAACATCTGCGTAATGCACCGACTAACTTAATGAAATCCCTTGGTTATGGCGAAGAATACCGCTACGCTCATGATGAACTTAACGCCTACGCTGCTGGGGAAAACTACTTCCCTTTTGAACTGAAAGACACTCAATTATACTTCCCGACCGAACGCGGAATGGAAAAGCAAATCAAAGAAAAATTAGCGTGGCTGAGAGGGCTGGATTTGCAGAGTGATATGCAGCGTTATAAGTAGATTTTTCCTTTCACTGTTTAAGCCCCAAAATAAATATTGCCAAATGTTTTCTATTCAATTCATAGGAGTATGAGACATCGTGAATAGAAAAAAATGATGCCCCTTGTAACCGAAATTACAAGGGGCAGAGCATTGCGGTCAATTCTTTTCAGAAAAGCCTTATTGTAGCAACGTTTCTCATTTCGCAGTGCAACAATATGTGAGCAATTCTACAAATTTAAATAAAACTTGTCAACAATGTGTCAGAATTATGATAATAATAACAAACGTAAACTTACATTAATTTAAAAGGAGAGTTTCAATGGAACAGAAATTATTAAATTATGTTTTAGGTCTTGATTTAGGTATTGCCTCTGTAGGATGGGCAGTTGTTGAAATTGATCAAAATGAACACCCGATTCGTTTAATTGATTTAGGGGTAAGAACCTTTGAACGAGCGGAAGTGCCTAAAACAGGGGATTCTCTCGCCCTTGCTCGCCGTTTAGCAAGAAGTAGCCGACGTTTAGTCAGACGTAGAGCCGTTCGTTTGCTCAAAGCCAAGCGTTTATTAAAACAAGAAGGGATTTTGCAAGCAGATGATTTCCATTCTTCTTATTTAAAACCGTTGCCGAATAACCCTTGGGAACTGCGTGTTAAGGGATTGAATCACTTATTAGCTCGCACAGAATGGGCGGCGGTGTTATTACATTTGTTAAAACATCGTGGCTATTTATCACAACGTAAAAACGAAAGTAAAACTGATAATAAAGAGCTGGGTGCATTGTTAAAAGGGGTGAGTGAAAACCACCTGTTATTGCAAACTAAAGCATTTTCTACCCCAGCTGAAATTGCGATTAAAAAATTCCAACAGGAAGAAGGACATATCCGTAATCAACGTGGGGCTTATAGCCATACCTTTGATCGTAATGACTTACTGACAGAACTGCGTTTACTTTTCCAAAAACAACGTGAATTCAACAATCCTTATACTTCTCAATCCCTTGAGCAAGCCATCGCAGAATTATTAATGTGGCAAAAACCGGCATTATCCGGCGAGGCTATCTTAAAAATGCTAGGGAAGTGTACCTTTGAACCCACCGAATATAAAGCAGCAAAAAACAGTTATAGTGCAGAATATTTTGTGTGGCTGGCTAAGCTCAATAATTTGCGAATTTTAGAAAACGGTTCAGATCGTGGGCTAACGGCGGAAGAGCGTCAATTACTGATAAATCAACCTTTTGAAAAAGCGAAATTTACTTATGCTCAAGCACGGAAACTGCTGGAATTATCGGATTTAGCGATTTTTAAAGGAGTTCGTTACGGCAAAGATAATGCGGAAAGTGCAACCTTAATGGAAATGAAAGCTTGGCATGCCATTCGCAAAGCCTTAGAAAGTAATGGGTTGAAAACCGAATGGGAGGGCTTAAAAACCAAACCGGCGCTATTAGATAAAATCGGTACGGCTTTTTCGATTTATAAAACCGATGAAGATATTAGCCAATATCTCAATGGTGAGTTACCGCCTGCGGTATTAAATGCCCTATTAGAAAATCTGAGTTTTGATAAATTTATTCAACTCTCTTTGCAAAGTTTAGCCAAAATCCTACCGCTTATGGAGAAAGGTTTACGTTATGATGAAGCGTGTAAACAGGTTTATGGCGATCACTATGGTAAAAAAGAGCAACTCGAATTGCTTTTCTTACCAAAAATTCCTGTGGAAGACATTCGTAATCCTGTGGTGCTACGTACCTTATCTCAAGCTCGAAAAGTGATTAACGGTGTGGTTCGTTTATATGGTTCGCCTGCTCGGATTCACATTGAAACAGGGCGAGAAGTGGGTAAATCTTTTAGTGAACGCCGAGATATTACTAAACGTCAGGAAGAAAATCGCAATGAGCGACAAAGAGTGGTAGAAAAATTTAAAGAATTTTTCCCTGCTTTTGTGGGCGAGCCAAAAGCGAAAGATATTCTAAAAATGCGTCTTTATGAGCAACAACACGGCAAATGTTTATATTCAGGCAAAGAGTTAGATTTAAACCGCTTGCTTGAAAAAGGCTATGTAGAAATTGATCACGCCTTGCCGTTCTCTCGTACTTGGGATGACAGTTTTAATAATAAAGTGTTGGTACTTGCCAGTGAAAACCAAAACAAAGGCAATCAAACACCTTACGAATGGTTAAATGGCAAAGAAAACGCAGAGCGTTGGAAACTATTTCAGGCGTTGGTTAATGGTAGCCGTTTCCCTTATAGCAAAAAACAACGGATTTTAACGAAATACCTTGATGAAGAAGGGTTTAGAGAGCGTAACTTAAATGATACTCGCTATGTGGTACGTTTCCTATGCAATTTTATTGAAGACCATATGCAATTAGTCGGGCAGGGTAAAAAACGAGTATTTGCCTCAAACGGTCAAATTACCGCCTTACTTCGCAGAAGTTGGGGTATTCAAAAAGTGCGTGAAGATAATGATCGTCATCACGCTGTTGATGCGGTGGTTGTGGCTTGTTCTACTCGAGCATTACAAAAGAAAATTACCGATTATGTGCGTTATAAAGAGATGAATGTATTTACTGGGGAAAAAATCGATCGGGAAACGGGAGAAATCATCCGTTTCCATTTCCCTGAACCTTGGAAATTCTTCCGTCAAGAAGTGGAAATTCGCGTATTTAGCGAAAACCCGACAGAAGATGTCGTTATCGCCTTACCAGATCGACCGCAAGCAAACCACGAGTTTATTCAACCGCTCTTTGTTTCACGTGCCCCAGCACGCAAAATGACGGGGCAAGGGCATATGGAAACCATCAAATCCGCCAAACGTTTAGCCGAAGGAGTAAGCGTTTCTCGTGTACCACTCACTCAACTGAAATTAAAAGATCTGGAAAATATGGTCAATCGAGAGCGTGAAAAAGCACTTTATGAGGCTTTAAAAGCACGTTTAGAAGCCTTTAATAATGATCCTGCAAAAGCCTTCGCAGAACCGTTCTATAAAAAAGGTGGACAACAAGTGAAAGCAGTGCGTGTAGAACTGGTACAAAAATCTGGCGTGCTAGTTCGCCAAGAATATGGCGTTGCCGATAATGCTTCAATGGTCCGAGTGGATGTCTTTATTAAAAGTGGAAAATATTTCCTTGTTCCAATTTATACTTGGCAAGTAGCAAAAGGAATTTTGCCGAATAGGGCTGTGGTTGCGAATAAAGATGAAGCTGAATGGGAAGAAATGGATGAAAATGCTACTTTCCAGTTTGCACTTTATCCAAATGATTTAGTAGAAGTGGTAACGAAGAAAGAAAAATTTTTTGGATATTATGCAGGCTTGGATAGAGCGACAGGGGCTATTACAATTAGAGAACACGATTTGGAAAGTTCAAAAGGCAAGGCAGGGTTACACCGTGGTATCGGGGTCAAAACAGCGATTTCTGTTCAACGATACCAAGTCGATGAACTCGGTAAAAATATTCGACCTTGTCGTCCAATGAAAAAACGTCCACCTGTTCGTTAATTTTAAATCCCTGTTTTCAATGAAAGCAGGGATTTTTTTCAATTCAAGGAGAAGGTTATGAGCTGGCGAAGTATTTTAATCAGTAACGGAGGAAAGTTATCCTTAAAACATAAACAGATGTTAATCCAACAAGAAGAGCAGGAATTTACTGTTCCCCTTGAAGATATTGCCATTGTCGTGGTGGAAAGTCGGGAAACGGTAATCACCATTCCGCTACTTTCGGCTTTCGCTCAACAAGGTATCACACTACTTAGCTGTGATGAGCAATTTTTACCTTGTGGGCAGTGGTTGCCTTTCGCTCAATATCATCGCCAATTAAAAACACTTAAACTACAACTTGAAGCAAGCCAACCGCAGAAAAAGCAACTTTGGCAACGGATTGTGCAGCAGAAAATCCGCAATCAAGCCTTTGCGCTTACCCAATCCCATCACCCTAAAGAAGCGAAAAGATTGTGTGCAATGGCGACGCAAGTGAAATCAGGTGATAAAGAAAATATAGAGGCACAAGCTGCTCAACTCTATTTTCAAACGGCATTTGGTAAGGATTTTCGTCGCTGGCAAGAAAATCACATTAACGCTCATCTGAACTATGCTTACACGATATTACGATCCGCAGTGGCAAGGGCGTTAGTACAATATGGCTGGCTACCTGCATTAGGGCTGTTTCATCATAATGAACAAAATCCCTTTAACCTTGCTGATGATTTTATTGAACCATTTCGCCCATTAGTTGATTTAATGGTGTGGAATCTTTGGCAAGAAAATAAGCTCGACAACGGCTTAACCCCAGCGACTAAACAACAGCTTATTCGTTTATTGCATTATCAAATGAGCATTAATCAACAGACTTTTAGTGTATTAGCTACCATAGACAGAGCTGTTGGCTCCTTTCAAAGTGCGTTAATGAGTAAGAATGCGGATTTGTTAAAACTTCCCGAAATCTTACCGCTTGAGGAACATTGTTATGAGTGAGGCAAAATTTATGCGAATGATCGTCTTTTTTGACTTACCCGTCACCACCGTGGCGAAACGCAAAGCCGCCAATCAGTTTCGCCAATTTTTATTAAAAGACGGCTACCAAATGTTACAGCTTTCTGTTTATGCCCGCATTGTTCGAGGTCGAGATGCGTTAGATAAGCACCATAAAAGACTTTGTGAACATCTGCCTGAAGAAGGCTCAATTCGTTGCTTAGAAGTTACCGAAAAACAGTTTGCCAGTATGCAGATTTTATTAGGAGAGTTGAAAGTTCAAGAGAAAAAAGTTAATGCAAACCAAATGCTACTTTTTTAATAAAAAATATTGAAATACTGAAAATCATATAACAGTCTGATTGCTTTTATTTTGAACAAAAATATTGTTTAAACGCTTGTTTAATGAACAGTGTTTTTTCTAAATTTATGCCTAAAAATCACTTTGGTATAAATTATGGATGATTTTTTACCACAGTTTTTTTGCAAAAAATTTCACTAAACCAACCGCTTGTTGAGAGAAAATTACTTGTTTTTTATATAAATAAAATGCCCCAAACCCTTACTGGATAAGACTTTGGGGCATAGGTATTGTAGCACTGCGAAATGAGAAAGGGAGCTACAACCTGGTACGATGAGGCAGATATCGATTTTATATTGTAGCACTGCGAAATGAGAAAGGGAGCTACAACAAACACAGAAAGCGATCATCCACTTAAATAATTGTAGCACTGCGAAATGAGAAAGGGAGCTACAACTAAAGTTTCGCCTTTAACAATTTTTACCATATTGTAGCACTGCGAAATGAGAAAGGGAGCTACAACCAAAAGATACAACCAATCAAAGTATGCAAAATTGTAGCACTGCGAAATGAGAAAGGGAGCTACAACGGTAATCGCATGGTGGGCTAAAGCCCACCTATTGTAGCACTGCGAAATGAGAAAGGGAGCTACAACTTTAACTTTCATTTTAATTTCTCCATAGTCATTGTAGCACTGCGAAATGAGAAAGGGAGCTACAACTAAATTCCGAATTTAATTCCCATTGTGCCAATTGTAGCACTGCGAAATGAGAAAGGGAGCTACAACACTATACAAGCAAACAGGATCAGAAGTGCGATTGTAGCACTGCGAAATGAGAAAGGGAGCTACAACCGAATTGAATTGGGATTTACCGAAAACAGCATTGTAGCACTGCGAAATGAGAAAGGGAGCTACAACAGGTGGCGGTGTTGGTGTGCCGAGAGTGCCATTGTAGCACTGCGAAATGAGAAAGGGAGCTACAACCTTCAGATGTAATTATTATTGCTGAGGGATATTGTAGCACTGCGAAATGAGAAAGGGAGCTACAACGCAACTTGGAACGGTAACACCCGCGAGGCGATTGTAGCACTGCGAAATGAGAAAGGGAGCTACAACTCCATTGGATAGAGTTTGCTTTATTTTCTAATTGTAGCACTGCGAAATGAGAAAGGGAGCTACAACGTGGATCTAATAATTCTTTATAATCCACTCATTGTAGCACTGCGAAATGAGAAAGGGAGCTACAACCGTATCTGCCACAGGCGTTGTGTTAGACAAATTGTAGCACTGCGAAATGAGAAAGGGAGCTACAACTTATCAATTTCTAAATTTAGAAAATACCAAATTGTAGCACTGCGAAATGAGAAAGGGAGCTACAACTTATCAATTTCTAAATTTAGAAAATACCAAATTGTAGCACTGCGAAATGAGAAAGGGAGCTACAACACCAGTCGCCCACAATTTACCGTCAATATAATTGTAGCACTGCGAAATGAGAAAGGGAGCTACAACTGCGGTAATCAAACCAACCGCAAGACTCAGATTGTAGCACTGCGAAATGAGAAAGGGAGCTACAACCTTGTCAATAAATAAAAATAGTTTATATTGATTGTAGCACTGCGAAATGAGAAAGGGAGCTACAACCAATTCATCTATTGAAGCTGTAGAGGCTTAATTGTAGCACTGCGAAATGAGAAAGGGAGCTACAACAATGCGAACAATTGAGAAAACAAGGCTTAAATTGTAGCACTGCGAAATGAGAAAGGGAGCTACAACGTCGTTGTATGGTTTCCAACGATTACCAATATTGTAGTACTGCGAAATGAGAAAGGGAGCTACAACTTGTTCCAACTTTAATAAATTGATTAAAATATTGTAGCACTGCGAAATGAGAAAGGGAGCTACAACGGATCAGCGTTGCTATTTTTGCCAGCCGTGATTGTAGCACTGCGAAATGAGAAAGGGAGCTACAACAAGCGGTGGTGTGATTGCTGACCGTTTCGGATTGTAGCACTGCGAAATGAGAAAGGGAGCTACAACTTCTATCTTAATATAGATGAATATCTTTGAATTGTAGCACTGCGAAATGAGAAAGGGAGCTACAACCGGTTGTCAAGGTTTGGCGAAGCCAACCCGATTGTAGCACTGCGAAATGAGAAAGGGAGCTACAACTAAGCTAGTAGAGGTTGCAAATGGGCGGAAATTGTAGCACTGCGAAATGAGAAAGGGAGCTACAACAAATCGGCATTATGCCCATTTTGTGCAATTATTGTAGCACTGCGAAATGAGAAAGGGAGCTACAACAAGATGAACCATACATTGATTTATTTTTCCATTGTAGCACTGCGAAATGAGAAAGGGAGCTACAACAATCGGTTTTTTACGTTCAAAAGCTACAATATTGTAGCACTGCGAAATGAGAAAGGGAGCTACAACCAGACCAACGCAAAGCCTACGATTTAATCAATTGTAGCACTGCGAAATGAGAAAGGGAGCTACAACGCAATGGTTTCAAGTTCGACTTTTCCTACAATTGTAGCACTGCGAAATGAGAAAGGGAGCTACAACAAGTTTTTCATATAATAGTCCTTCTATTGTATTGTAGCACTGCGAAATGAGAAAGGGAGCTACAACCGGTTGTCAAGGTTTGGCGAAGCCAACCCGATTGTAGCACTGCGAAATGAGAAAGGGAGCTACAACAAGAGCAAAATCAGCAATTTCTAGCGTTGGATTGTAGCACTGCGAAATGAGAAAGGGAGCTACAACTTAAAGAGGCAAGTAAAGCCCAGCCTATTTATTGTAGCACTGCGAAATGAGAAGAGAGGTGGTCTGTGCTTTTAATCAATTCAGGATTTAGCACAATGTTGGGGATGGAAATGAGCAATGACCTTTTACATTTTATCTTCTAGCAATATTTCGTTATAATGCGACATTCTTCTTACCATTCAATATCACAATTCAATTCACCTTATACCCTGAATTTCATTGAGATAGATGTAATCAAAATTAATATGACACTCTCTGAAAAAATCAGCGATGCTTTTAGCCTAAACGGTATTTTAAGCCAAAATATTCAAGGTTTTCGCCCGCGCCAAGCGCAGCTTGACATGGCGCAAGCGGTCGGAAACGCCATAAAATTTGCAAATAGTGCTGTTATTGAAGCCGGCACCGGCACGGGGAAAACCTTTGCTTATCTGGTACCGGCTTTACTTTCAGGCAAAAAAACGATTATTTCTACCGGTTCAAAAAATCTGCAAGACCAGCTTTTCAATCGAGATCTGCCGACGATTCAAAACGCACTGAAATACAAAGGTAAAGTGGCGCTTTTAAAGGGGCGGGCGAATTACCTCTGCTTAGAACGTTTGGATCAAGTCACTGCAATGGGGGTATTAGGTGATAAATCGGTTTTGGCGGATTTGAGTAAAGTGCGTAAATGGCATACTGGTACTGTTTCCGGGGATTTAAGCGAGTGTGTTGCCATTGCGGAAGACAGTCCGATTCTACCGCAGTTAGTCAGTACGGCGGAAAGCTGTTTAGGGGCGGATTGCCCGAATTATACAGAGTGTTATGTGGTTCAAGCCCGTCGACGAGCGATGGAAGCGGATATTGTGGTTGTGAATCACCATCTGTTTTGTGCCGATATGGCGGTGAAGGAAACCGGGTTCGGGGAGTTGATTCCTGAGGCGGAGTTGGTTGTGTTCGATGAAGCGCATCAATTACCGGATATTGCCAGCCAATATTTCGGTCAGTCGTTGACTTCCCGCCAATTATTCGATATTTGCAAAGACAGTAATATCGTCTATCGTACCGAACTGAAAGATGCTGCTCAATTAGGTAAAGCCTCCGAGCATCTTCAAAAAGTGATTCAAGATTTCCGTTTGCTGTTAGGTGAAGGCTCTTTACGTGGTAATTTGCGCGATTTATTGCGAGATCCGAAAGTGATCGAAGGGTTAAATAAACTCAAAGAGAATATCGAGTTTCTCAGCGAGGTTGTGAAAAAATCGTTAGGGCGTTCAGAGACGCTTGATAAAATCTTTGAACGTTTAGCAGAAGTCAAAGTGCTGTTAAATAAATTGAGCGATACTAGCGTAGTCGGTTATTGCTATTGGTATGAAGCCAACGGACGTTCGTTCGGTTTACATATTACTCCGTTGACGGTTTCGGATAAATTCGGCGAACAGATAAAAAACCAGAAAGCCGGTTGGGTTTTTACTTCGGCAACTTTGGAAGTCGGAGGGAAATTCGACCATTTTTGCCAACGTTTAGGCATTGAGAATGCAGAACAGATGGTATTACAAAGCCCGTTTGATTATCCGAACCAATCGCTGTTGTGTGTGCCGCGCTATCTACCGGATACCAATAAATCCCACACTTTAACCGCGTTAGGGCAATTACTCAAACCGGTGATTGAAGCAAATTACGGTCGATGTTTTTTACTTTGTACCTCCTATTATATGATGCGCGGTTTGGCGGATTTTCTACGCGAACACAGTGAATTAAGCGTACTGTTACAAGGTGAAACCAGTAAAAGCCGTTTGTTGGAGAAATTTATCGTAGAACCGAACAGTGTGTTAGTTGCCACCCAAAGTTTTTGGGAAGGCGTTGATGTGCGAGGTGACGCGTTGTCATTGGTAATTATTGATAAATTGCCGTTTAGTGCACCGGACGATCCGTTACTCAAAGCCCGAATGGAAGATTGCAAATTACAAGGCGGCGATCCGTTCAATGATATTCAAATTCCCGAAGCTGTGATTACCTTAAAACAAGGTGTCGGTCGTTTGATTCGCGATGTGACCGATAAAGGGGCGATTATTATTTGTGATTCCCGCTTGGTAATGCGTAATTACGGCGCCACTTTTCTAAAAAGTTTGCCGCCGTCTAAACGCACGCGTGATTTAGCCAAAGTGGTCGAATTTTTGCAATCGACAAGCGGTGAGATTATCTAAAAAATTTGCAAATTTTATGTATGGAAGTGAATATGGTGATTAAGGTTCTACGTTTTATACTCGCTTTGGCATTTTTATACCTCATGCTTTATCTCGGCAGATTGATGAGCCAGCTTATTCCCATCGGTATTTCAGAAAGTATTTGGGGTCTATTGCTGTTATTTACGTTGCTTACTACCAAAGTGGTTCGTGTCGGGTGGATTGCGCCGGCTTCTCGCCCGTTGATTCGTTATATGACCATTTTCTTTCTGCCCGTGTGCGCCGGAATTATCGAGCAATTTGAGATGCTCAAGCTGCATATCAATTCACTGGTGTTTGCCAATTTCATCAGCACGGTACTTTCGTTAGTTATCATTGGGTTACTGGCGGAATGGTTATTTAGAAAAGTGGAGGTGGAAGATGAATAACGCACTTATTTATGGCTATTCATTGCTGACATTGTTGGCTTTTTTTCTCGGATCTCGACTCAGTAAACGGCTAAAATCCTCAATCTTCAATCCTTTCATTATTACGCTTTGTCTGATCGTGGCGGTATTACTTGGTGCGAATATTCCTTTCGATGAATACTACCAAGGTAATTTGCCGATTAACAATTTGCTCGGTGTTTCCGTTGTTGCGTTAGCCGTTCCTTTTTACGAGCAGTTGCCTCAAATCCGTAAACATTGGAAAAAGATTACGGTTATTGTTGTGACAGCGACTTTTTTAACGATGTTAAGCGGTATATTGCTTGCGATTGCTTTTGGCGCAAACCATGAAATAGTTGCTTCGTTACTGCCGAAATCAGTTTCGACACCGATTGCCATTGCGATTGCAAAAGAGATCGGCGGGCATTCGGCGATCAGTGCGGTTGCGGTGGTGATTGCAGGTATTACCGGATCCGCATTCGGTATTGCTATTCTACAGTGGCTTAAGGTGAACAATACTCGAGCAATCGGTTTAAGTATGGGGGCTGTTTCCCACGCACTCGGTACGGCTCGTTCAATGGAATACAGTATTAAGGCGGGAAGTTATGCTTCTGTCGCGTTAGTATTGTGCGGTATTTTATCCTCATTGATTGCGCCAATAATGTTCAAGTGGGTACTTCGTATCTGGTTTTAAATTTGGTAGAAATTAAATTTCCCTTTAAAATAAGCCACTTTTGTGCGGTTTAGGTAACAAATATTATGTCAAAACAATCATTTTCACTTGATGAGATCTCTCAGGATCAATCAACGTGGCAAACCTTTAAACGTTTATGGCCAATGATTTCGCCTTTTAAAGCCGGAATTGTGGTCGCGATGTTTGCAATGATCTTAAATGCCGGTGCGGATGCTTATTTAATTACGATGTTAAAACCGTTAATTGACGAAGGTTTCGGTACGTCATCCGATCGTCATTTTTTAAAAATCATGGCATTTATTGTGGTGGCATTAATTTTTGCTCGCGGTTTAACCAGCTTTATTTCAACTTATTGTTTGGCTTGGGTTTCAGGCAAAGTTGTCATGACAATGCGTCAGCGTGTATTTAAACATTTGATGTTTATGCCGGTAACTTTTTTTGACCAAAATTCTTCAGGTAAATTATTGTCGCGGATTACCTACGATTCCGAACAAATTGCCAATTCTTCGGCAAATGCATTACAAAGTGTAGTACGTGAAGGTTTCTATATTATTTTCTTGGTGGCTACGATGTTTTATTACAGCTGGCGTCTTTCGTTAGTGCTGTTTTTAATCGGTCCTTTAATTGCGGTATTAATCCGTGTTGTTTCTAAACGTTTCCGCCGATTAAGCCGTAATATGCAGGAATCAATGGGAAGTATGACTGAAAGTGCCGAACAGATGTTGCGCGGGCATAAGGTTGTACTTTCTTTCGGCGGACAGAAGGTTGAAGAAGAGCGTTTTAACCATACCAGTAACGATATGCGTCGTAAAGGCATGAAAATGACTGCGGCGTCGGCAATTTCCGATCCGATTATTCAAGTGATTGCTTCGTTAGCTTTAGCAGTGGTATTGTTTATTGCCGGCTCACCGGAAATTATCGGCAACGATTTAACTGCCGGCGAATTTGCAGCGGTTATCGGTGCGTTAATGGGTATTCTTCGTCCGTTAAAAACATTAACTAATGTAAATGCTCAGTTCCAACGCGGGATGGCGGCTTCTCAAACATTGTTTACCCTATTTGATTTACCGACCGAACAAGATAGCGGAACTTACAAAATCGAGCGTGCTAACGGCAATATTCGTTTTGAAAATGTCACATTCACTTATCATGGTAAAGATCATCCGGCATTGCAAAAGGTTTCTTTTAATCTACCGGCAGGAAAAACCTTAGCATTAGTAGGGCGCTCCGGTTCCGGGAAATCGACCATTGCCAATTTGATTACCCGTTTTTATGAAATTGATTCGGGCAATATTTATTTGGATGATCGTGATATTCGAGACTATAACCTGAATAATCTGCGCGAGCAGTGCGCAATTGTGTCGCAGCAGGTTCATCTGTTTAATGATACGGTTGCCAACAATATCGCGTATGCGGCAAAAGATAAATACAGCCGTGAACAGATCGAAGCCGCTGCTAAAGCCGCTTACGCCATGGAATTTATCGAAAAGATGCCGCAAGGCTTAGATACAGTGATTGGCGAGAACGGGGTGAGCTTGTCGGGCGGTCAGCGTCAGCGTTTGGCTATTGCACGTGCGTTGTTACGTAATTCACCGGTGCTCGTGTTGGATGAAGCGACTTCAGCGTTAGATACGGAGTCAGAACGCGCAATCCAAGCGGCACTCGATGAGTTACAAAAAGATCGTACCGTTTTAGTGATTGCCCACCGCTTGTCGACGATTGAGAAAGCGGATGAAATTTTGGTGGTTGATCACGGTCAGATTATCGAGCGGGGTAATCATCAAACTTTATTGGAACAAAACGGCGCTTATAAGCAATTATATCAAATGCAATTCAGCGAATAAGTTCAATATCAAAATGAAGCGACCGCTTGCAGCAATACGAGCGGTCGTTTTCGTTCATTATTTTGCAAATCAGTGGCAAAGGGTTTATTACCAACCTTTAACCATCGCACCTTTGAAAACCTCGTTAGCTTTATCGAAGACTTCTTGTGATTGATAAGCCTTCACGAAGTCTTTCACGATTTCTTTATCTTTGTTATCTTCACGCGCTACGATTAAGTTAACGTACGGTGAATCTTTTTCTTCGACAAATAATCCGTCTTTAGTCGGGGTTAAGCCTGCTTGACCTGCATAAGTCGTGTTAATAATGGAAAATGCAACATCATCAAGGGTACGAGGTAGTAATGGCGCTTCTACTTCTTGAATTTGTAGATTTTTCGGGTTCTCGATAATGTCTACTTTGGTTGATTGCAAATTCGTGTTGTCTTTCAGTTTAATTAAGCCTTGTTTTTCTAACAAAATTAATGCTCTGCCGAGATTCGTCGGATCGTTCGGCACGGCAATGGTATCACCGTCTTTTAATTCTGCCAGCGACTTTATTTTTTTCGAATAAGCGGCAATTGGATAGACAAAGGTATTGCCGACCGGTGTTAATTTATAACCTTTATCGGCAATTTGTTTATCCAAATAAGGTTTGTGTTGGAAAGCATTAACGTCTAAATCACCTTTGTTTAATGCTTCATTCGGCGTGGCATAGTCGGTGAAAATAATTAATTCAACATCGCGGTTATATTTATCTTTTGCAATTTTTGCCGCCACTTCCATCACTTGGTGTTCCGGACCCGAAATAACGCCGACTTTAAGTTTTTCTTGTTTTTCATTACAACCGGTTAAGGCAAATACGGAGACGAATGCGGTCAAGGTGAAAATCGTTTTTAAATTCATAGTTAAATTCCTGTTAGAGCAATAATATTATTTAACAAAAAAGATACGGATATTCTTTTTGTATGAGGCTTACGGGTCGGGAAATCCGACGCAGGAAGACAAATTCTAGAGAATATCCGTGGTAAAGTAAATTATTGGATACAAGCGGTCGGATTCGACCGCTTTTTTGCAAATCAGGCGATAACAAAATGGCTCTGGCTCAGTTCCAAGTTGGATGTGAGTTGAGCAAAATCAATCGGACTGATAAAGTCGGTATTATCGTTGTCGTAGGATAACAAACCGGTCTCTCGGTTATATTTAATGCTGTCCCACAGATTATCTCCGCTTTTATTCAACGAGCTAAAGTATGATTGAGAAAGTTCGATTTTATCCGCATGAATGTCAAAATCCGTAATAGTATCCATGTTGCCGTCTAAAACATCAAACACGAATACATCATTACCCGCACCGCCCGTTAATGTATCTTTACCAATTCCGCCGATTAAACGGTCGTTGCCTTCCATACCGTTTAACTCGTTGTTAAGTTGGTTACCGATTAAAATATTGGCTAATGTATTACCGATACCCGCTTTAGCGGCGCCGAAAAGCGTTAAGTTTTCAACGTGGTCGGTTAATTGGTAACGATCGATATAACTATGAACAACATCATTTCCCTCATTGAGAGCTTCAATCACTCGATCCTCTGCATTATCGACCACAAAAATATCATTATCCAAACCGCCGTAAAGGGTATCAGCACCTAAGCCGCCGTCGAGATAATCATTGCCTTTATTGCCGTCAATCAGATCGTTACCTGCACCGCCGTAAATGGCATTATTGGCTACGTTCCCTTTTAGGGTATCGTTATAAGCGGAACCGATTAAACGTTCTATCTGAGTACCGTAGCCGATAAAAGCTTGACCTTCGGAGTAGGATTCTTGATAAGCGTTAAACGTATTTCTACCGTCAATCGCAACGGAAGAATCCTGTTGGAAATAGTCGTTTATATTGGCTTTTTCATAGCCGGAGGACACAAAATTTTCGGCTTTTTGTCCGCGGTAGATCCATGAACCCGGGGTGAGATCTACATATACGCTTTCTTTCTCCTGTGAGGCATCGAAAGTATCAATGCCATTACCGTCCCAGATATAAATATCGCCGTCACTGGCAGCCGGATTATAGCGTTTGAATGTATAAGTATCGTTTCCTGCCCGACTTTCAGGGTTAACACCAAAGCGGTATTGTAAATAGGCGACATCAAATAATTTGAAATCGCGGGTTAAAAGCTGTGAGTAATAAGAGTCTTCGTAAGAGAGTACGCTTAATACTTTATGATCTTCAACGCCGGCTTGGATCAATACTGTCGGGTCATGCGGGTGTTTGGCACCTAAACTATGCATAATTTCATGTGATGCCAGCCAGAATCCGAAAGTAGAATTTAATCCGCCGTCTTTATAGGATTGATCATATTGTACCCAACGTCCGTAAACGGCTTGTCCGTATATGGATTTTGACATTAGATCCGCCATGCTGAATGAAATTTCACCGGAACCACTGACTTCACTGAATTTAATATTGGAATATCCGCTAACCTTGTCAAAGATCTCTTTGATGACGTTTTTGTTTACCGTGTCGTAGTCTGATGTAAAACTATAGGTTACCGTGCGATCATCAGAACCACCCATTGGTGTATGACGAAGATGGCCGGTTTGATATTTTTTGGCGTCGATACCTTCAATAAAGTAGGCGACATCTTGATTTGCCGTGTCGAACGTCGTCACAAAAACCGAGCTTAATTGCGGTTCTTGACTGTAACTAAATTGTGTCGAAGCATCCCAAGCAAAACCGTTTTTATCCGTCGAAATTAATGTTGCCGTGATGGCGGAACTTTTATTTTCCGTTAAATATTGTGTCGGCACAGAAATCTCGAACGTGAGATCGGAAGTGACTTTGGTTTGATAATTGCTATCACCGATAGTGATTTGAACACTGTCCCCGGTTTTTGCGTTAGTCGGAACGGCTCCGCGGATCGTAGTGAAATTTTCGGCGATATAGCTGTTTACTTGATGATTACTGATAAACGCATTGCTATCAAATTGAATATGTTTTTCCGTCAATGTATAAGGTTCAACGGTAGACACTTTATATTGATAATTGCCGGTTCTTGCCGTTAAATCGTAAAGCGTTCTGGCATTAGAACTATAGCTGATGGATTCTCCTTGCAACTGAATCAAGTCATTCATCGGGATATCGACAAAGAACGTTTTATCGGTTTTGCTCACCGCGGCATTATAACTTTTATCGCCAATCGTTAAACGAATGTCATCTAATTGCTGATGGTTGGAATATTGACCGAACACACCGTCTAAATTGACTTTACCGGTTAAACGGACAATCGTTGAACTGGTCAAATGAGCGGATAAATCATTTTGTTGTTGCAACATTTCTGTAATGACAACGGTATTTACCGCATTTTTTGCCGCTTCGGTATGGAGTTCTTTGTTTCTGGCTTCAATCGTGGCAAACGTACTCGAATAACTTGAGTTTTCCGTTGTACCGGTTGCTCCATTATTTGTAGCCGGTGAGTTAGATACAGTTGGAGCTGTATTTGATGTTGATAAATTTGCCGCAGTCGTCGGTGTATTGATTGGGCTGCTTGCCACGGTTTCTGATGGTGTAGCCGTACCCGTTGTCGATTTATCACTGAGTGATGTTTTTTCAGCCGCAGGACTGCTGCCACCACCGCCACCTCCGCCACCTCCGGCAGCAAGGCCTCCGCCAATGCCTAACAAACCAAGTCCTGCGTAACCTAACGTTGATCCGGAAATGGCAGATCCTGATTTAGTCGGGGTTATGGATGAAGGTTGTAACGTTAACGCTTGAGATAAATCGGATGTTAAAATCGGATTATAATCGGCATACTGTTTGAGATTTACAGAAGCATGGTTATCTTCCGTAATAATTTGAAGATCTTTACCTTCAAGCTTTACATTCACATCTTCTATCACATTCCCTTTCTCATCAACTAATTGATATTGCGCATCCTCCTCTGCGTTGATAGTAAGATTAGATGTAACTTTTAATAGTTTTGTCTGTTTATTTTTAATAATTTTTAAAAAAACTGACATATTCGCCTCCTTGTGTAATTATTATGATTTTATTGTAAGTATAAAAACACAAACAATCAAAAATCTTTACAAAAAATTTAGCAAAAAATTAGCAATAGAATATATTTTGTACGGATTAACAAGGCATTTTATGGTTTTAACGAATTTTTAGCAGGTTTTTAGCATTACAAAAGATTGCAAAATTTTCAATTTTGTTCTTTGTATGTAAAGTAATGTGATTTTGAAGAGTGAGAGATTGAAAAAGCAGAGGACAGAAAAGCGTAGAGAAGAGAGTAGTGTAGGATTATGTTTAGAGGAAGGTAGAATACAAGCGGTCACTTTTTGCCAATTTTTTGCAAAAGCCTCTCTTTACAGGCGTAAAGAGAGGGATTTCAGTTTCGGCTTATTACCAGCCTTTAATTACGCCGCCGTTAAATAATTTTAACGCTTCTTGGTAAACTTCTTCTGTTTGGAAGGCTTTTACAAAGGTTTGTAAGCGCGGGTCGTCTTTGTTATCTTCACGGCTCACGATTAAGTTTACATACGGAGAATCTTTTGATTCAACAATGATGCCGTCTTTCTCCGGGCTTAAACCCGCTTGACCGGCGTAAGTATTGTTGATGATCGCTAAATCCACATCATCTAATGCTCGCGTTAACAATGACGTTTCAACTTGAGTGATTTTGATGTTTTTTGGATTTTCAATAATATCGTTCTCTGTTGAGAAGACATTTTTCGGATCTTTTAATTTTAATAAGCCGTGTGCTTGAAGTAATAACAATGCGCGAGCGGTGTTACTTGGGTTGTTTGGAATTGCAACCGTGGCACCATCGGCTAACTCAGAGATATTTTTGATTTTCTTAGAATATGCCGCAATAGGCCATACGAAGGTATTGCCGATAATTGCCATTTTATAGCCACGGTCTTTACTTTCTTGCTCTAAATAAGGCACGGTTTGGAATGCGTTTGCATCTAAATCTTTACGCCATAATGAATCATTTGGCTGGGTGTATTCGGTGAACTGAACAAGTTCAACATCCAAACCGTATTTTTCTTTTGCGATTTTAACCGCTACTTCGGTCATTTGCGCTTCAGGACCGGTCATTACGCCTACTTTAAGCGGCTTTGTCGGTGCGGCGGCAACTTCCGCTTTTTTCTCTTCTTTACAGCCTGTCAGCGCTAATACGGAAACAAGCGCGATGCCTAATAATTTTTTTAACTTCATTGAATGTCCTTAATGTAGAAATGAAACAAGCGGTCCGTTTCAGCGAAAAATTTGCAAATTTCGGTTGAAAACTTACCGCTTGTATGGAGGGAACAAATTACCAACCTTTAACAACACCGTCTTTAAAGTGTTTTTGTGCTTCTTGGAACACTTCTTCGGTTTGGTATGCTTTTACAAAGTTTTTAACCGCTTCGCTGTCTTTGTTATTCGTACGAGCAACAATAATGTTCACATACGGAGACTCTTTATTTTCAACAAATACGCCGTGTTCGGTGGTATTTAAGCCGACTTGACCTGCGTAAGTATTGTTAACAACGGCCAAATCCACATCATCTAAGGCTTTTGCCGCCACGGAAGTATCGACTTCTTGAATTTTGAGGTTTTTCGGATTCTCAACGATATCTAATGAAGTAGAGAATAAGTTTGTGTTATCTTTTAATTTGATCAAACCTTGTTTTTCCAACAGGATCAATGCACGGGCAAGGTTACTTGGATCATTCGGTACGGCAACGACGGCACCTTCTTGCAACTCGCTGA
>NZ_JBGXYA010000058.1:0-21506 GCF_041814905.1 Glaesserella sp.
TCAATTACAAAGTTATGTGGCGGATACGAACAGTGTACTATTCGGCTCCCAACCGGAAGATTGGTTGAATATGTTAGAACCGGTGAATATTCCCGGTACCAGTACCGAATATCCGAACTGGCGTCGCAAGTTGAGTACGACGGTTGAAAATATCTTCGCCGAACCGGCTATTCAGGCATTATTGGACGGGATTGAACGTAAGAGAAAAGGATAATTGTTCCTGCAATCAAGACGAGAGCAATCACAAAACGAGGGTAAGTTTATTACCCTCGAGTAATTGAATCGTTATATCAAATAACCTACCCAAACAACCTGTCCATTTCTTCGATCAATTCCACGTTCGGCTTATCAAAGAACACGCCGCTATGATCGGTGCCATTCATTCCACGAAGAAACAAGTATGCTACGCCACCAAAATCGCGTTCATAGCAGTAGCTTTCCCCTAGACGGGATTTTAAATAGCGGTGTACCGCAAGTGTGTAAAGTAAATATTGGAAATCATAACGGTATTGCACCATGGTTTTGGTTAAATTATCCGAGGCATAATCCTGCGGCAGATAGCCCAAAAAGTTAGATTTATAATCCAACACATAATATTTATCGCCGACTTGAGTAATACAATCGACAAAGCCACGCACAAAACCTTCTAATTGGTTAAGCTGCAAATCCGGTATCCATTTTGCCAATTTGCTCTGTTTTTTCAACAACCCGTTAAGCTGTGGCAATGCTTTCGGATTAGATAAACGCAAATAGAATTGCCACTCGTTTAAACGCCGGCACGTTTGAAGATCTTTTAATGCAAAAGGCGTTTCACCAAAACGCGTACTGACCGCTTGTTCCAGCCATTGCTGCACCGGTAGCAGCCACTCTTCGTCTAAATCGAGTTGATCGCACAAATTTTGTACGCGCTCTAAGCTGGGAGGCTGGGCGAAATCCCACTGTTCAAACAATTTATGTAACAAATTACCGACTTTCGTACTATGCGGGAATTGGTAAGGACTGTAAGGGTTCGGATCTTCTTCCACCTCGCTCAACAGTAAGCTTTCATTGAGGCGATCATAATCTTGTGCCTCGTCACCGAAACTCACAAGCGGTACGTTTGGCTGCGAATTTTGCAAACGCTCGTTCTGAGCTTGAAGTGATGTAAAACTGGTAATCTGACCGTCGTTGGGGATCGTACCGTTAAAAATAGATGCACTCACTTGTGGCTGCGGTTTAAGGCTTGGACGCCAATGATCCGTATCAATTTCGTCCGATAAAACCGTGACTTCGGCAAAAATCCCTTTTTGTTTCAATAATTCTGCCGTCACGCCATCCGTTTTCGCCGATAAACCGATTTCACCGTTACTCAACAAATAATGAAAAGCTGCCCAACCTTTTTTAAACTCGGCAGGCAACACAATATTTAGCTGATATTTAGCACGTGTCAGTGCGACATATAACAGACGTAAATCTTCCGAAAATTCCGCTTTATCAATCCACATTTTAATTTCGTCCGATTGTGAACTGAAATCCCAAAGCGCTTCGCTGTTTTCACCCTGATCACGATGATAAATCACCATCGCCCGACTTTTAGCGGCGTTACTCGCTTTACCGGCAAAAGGCAGCCACACAATCGGATATTCCAAGCCTTTGGAACCATGAATCGTCACCACTTTCACCAAACCGGCTTCACTTTCTAAACGCTGTTTCTGTTCGTCCGACTGCCCGTTCGGATTATTCAGTTGCTGTTTATACCAACGCAACAATGCCGATTCGTTTTCGAGATTCGGCATCGCATTTTGCAGCAATTCCGCCAAATGAAGTAAATCAGTGATACGCCGTTCGGCATAAGGTCTGCCATTAATGCGTTGAATAATTCCCTTCTGCACAAAAATTTGGTGCAGCATCGGCAAAATCCCTTGTTGTTGCCATACTTGCTGATAATGAACAAAACAATCAACCCACTTATCCCATTCGTTTTCGTCCTGTTTGAGCTGAAAAATCTGTTCGGCAGTGAATCCCCACAAATAGGAACCCAGTGCGGCAAGTAAACTGCGTTGATGGTAAGGATATAAACAAGCGCGCAATACAAATTGCAAATCTTGCGCCTCTTGGGTTTGATAGACACTGTTGCGTTCAGAAAAAAATACCGATTGAATACCACATTTCAATAGTGCGTTACGGATTAAATTTGCCTGAGTGTGGCTGCGCACCAACACGGTGATATCCTGCGCTGCAAGCGGTCGGTTTTCGCCATTTTTTTGCAAAAAAAATGCGCCTTGTTCCGCCTGTTTAAGCTGCTGTTGAATTTGGTAAGCACACTGTTTCGCCGCCTGTTTTTCATCAAATTCTGCCTGCAAAAAAAATCGATTATGCGTAGCACCAAATAACGTTTCTCCGTTTTCACCGGCACTGACAGCTTGAAATGCGATCCCTTCATACAAAAACGGGCTGATTTTTGCCTCATTCGGGAAACTAAACAGCCGGTTAGTGCATTCCACCACTTGTGGCAGAGAGCGCCAATTGCGGTTTAACGTTGCTTTTTCATTTACATGATTCGCTGCCGCCAAATAGGTGAAAATATCGGCGCCACGGAATTTATAGATCGACTGTTTCGGGTCGCCAATCATGATAAAACCTTGCTCTTCGGGCTGTCCCTGCATAAAAATCCGACTGAAAATCTCGTACTGTTCTTGGTTGGTATCCTGAAATTCATCAATCATCGCAAAAGGAAATAAATTGCGAATCTTTTCCGCCAGTTTTTCCCCTTGGCCGCCTTGTAATGCTTGGTGCAAAAAACTCAACATATCACCGAAACTTTTTTCTCGGTGAGTCATTTTATAATGAGATAACCTTTCGCGCAGGCGGGTCAAAAAACGAAACAGTAAAAGCGGCTTCGCTTTACCTTCAAATTGTTGTTGGTAAGCGGTCAGAAAGGATTGATTTTTTGCAAAATAGTCATGTTCCAGCGGTTGGGCGCCCTCTTCTGCTTTATCGTTCAAAAAAGCCTGACTGAAACGCGAAAAACTGTTACTCGGCAGAATATGTTGTGAGTGATTCGCCCACTGATTCAACTCTTCAATCCAACCGTTCAGCCAACGTTGCTGATAGGCTTTGCGGCTCAGAGATTTTTTCACTCCACTTTTGTAGTTTTTATTTAGTTCCGCTTGAATCAGGGCGATCATTTCGTCACCATGCGCCCGCCAATGAGATTTGGCGTCGGCAACCAAGGTCGACAAACCGTGAAAAAAGTCATCGGGATTGCGGGTCAACCATTGCTGCGCTTTTGTCAGTGGCGGTTGCGGACCGTATAAATAAGTTTTAACTGACTCTAAAGCACCTTGCGGAGAGTGCAACTGCTCGGCGACAATTCTCGTTTGTTCGAGATTCATCGGATAAAACAATTCACGCCAAGTTTCTTCACTCAACCGGGTCAACAACTCACTTTCGTCAGGCTGTAAATCAATATCAAAACGCACGCCGGAATCAAAAGCAAATTGAAACAGCATTTTTTGGCAAAAGCTGTCGATAGTAAAAATTGCGGCAAGATCGATCTCTTTTTCCGCCATTCTTAAACGTAACAACGCTTCGGAGAGATTCGGTTTTATTTGTTGATATAAACCGAACAAAAAAGGATCTTCCGCCAATTCTTGGCTTTTTCCCGAATGGTATTGGCTAAACAGCATGGCAACTTTAGCTAATTTTTCCCGAATACGATCGCGCAGCTCTTGTGTGGCGGCTTTGGTGAAGGTCACGACCAAAATCTGCTCGACCATCAACGGACGACAACCTACGCCCAGCAATAAACGTAAATAGAGATTCACCATCGTGTAGGTTTTCCCCGTGCCGGCGGAAGCTTCAATCAGTACGGATTGATTTAGCGGAAGTGAGAGCGGATCAAGCGGTTTCATATCGGTTTCGGTTAACATCATCAATGAACGAATTTTATCATCCAAAACAACAAGCGGTCAGTTTTATTCGACAATTTGCAAAAAATCTCTAAAATCTCACCGCTTGTAAGAATAGGAAAAACAGAATGAAGCTCAACCCTCAACAACAAGCTGCGGTGGAATATGTCAATGGTGCGTGCTTAGTATTAGCCGGCGCAGGCTCGGGGAAAACCCGGGTTATTATCAATAAAATCGCCCATTTGATTGCACACTGCGGTTATTCACCGAAACAAATTGCTGCCGTGACGTTTACAAATAAAGCTGCGCGCGAAATGCGCGAGCGTGTCGCACATTCGATCGGCAAAGAAAGCAGTAAAGGGCTGACGATTTCGACTTTCCACACACTCGGATTTGAAATTCTCAAACGCGAGCATAAACTGCTCGGCTATAAATCGGGCATGACACTGTTCGACGAACACGACCAAATCGCACTGCTCAAACACCTACTACCGGAAAACGTTACGGAAGATAAAGACTTACTCAAGCTGCTGATTTCTGCTATTTCCAATTGGAAAAACGACTTGCTGTTGCCGGAACACGTCATCGGCAGAACCGTGACTGATCGCGAGCGCGTGTTTTCACATTTTTATCAACAATATCAAAATCAGCTCAAAGCCTACAATGCATTGGATTTTGATGATTTAATTATGTTGCCGACCTTACTGTTTCAGCAATTTCCCGACGCGAAAGCCCGTTGGCAGGAGAAGATTCGCTATCTGCTGGTTGATGAATATCAGGATACCAACACAAGCCAATACGAGCTGATCAAATTGTTGGTCGGCAGCCACGGTAACTTTACCGTGGTGGGCGACGACGACCAGTCCATCTATTCTTGGCGAGGAGCGAAACCGGAAAATATGGGGCGATTGCGTAATGATTTTCCGACACTGAAAGTGATTAAGCTTGAACAAAATTACCGTTCCAGTCAGCGGATTTTACATTGTGCCAATATTCTAATTGACAATAACGATCACCTGTTTGAAAAACGGCTGTTTTCTCAGCTCGGTGAAGGCGAAAAGTTGAATGTGATTGAAGCCAAAAACGAAGAACACGAGGCAGAACGCATTGTCGGTGAACTGATTGCCCACCGCTATTTGAATAAAACTCAATATAAGGATTATGCGATTCTTTATCGAGGCAATCACCAATCGCGTTTGTTGGAAAAACTGTTAGTACAAAACCGTATTCCGTATAAAATTTCAGGCGGAAGCTCATTTTTTGCCAAAGCGGAAATTAAAGATATGTTGGCTTATCTGCGTTTGTTGGTGAATCAGGATGACGATGCCGCATTTTTACGAATCGTTAATACGCCAAAGCGGGAAATCGGCGCCTCCACATTGGAAAAACTCGGGCAGTTAGCGAATGAACGGCAGATTAGCTTATTTGAGGCGATTTTTGATTTCGAATTAATTCAACGTCTCACCGCCCGTCCTTATCAGGCATTACAAGATTTTGCCCGTTGGATAGTGGAACTGTCCGACCAAGCGATTCGCGCCGAACCGACGGATGCAGTGAAGGCAATGCTTGCTAAAATTCAATATGAAACTTATCTGTATGAGACCGCGAGTACGCCGAAAGCAGCAGAAATGCAAAGCCGTAACGTGCAAACACTGTTCGGATGGGTAGAAGGTATGTTAGAAGGCGATGAGCTGAATGAGCCGATGAGTTTGTCACAAGTGGTGACAAATCTGACGTTGAGAGATATGTTGGAACGCAGTGAAAACGATGATGAGAACGACCAAGTGCAACTGATGACGCTGCACGCGTCCAAAGGTTTGGAATTCCCGCACGTGTTTTTGATCGGCATGGAAGAAGGCATTTTACCGCACCAAACCAGTATTGATGAAGATAATGTTGAGGAAGAACGTCGCCTTGCTTATGTCGGTATTACTCGTGCGCAACAGACTCTGACTTTCTCGCTCTGTAAAGAACGCCGCCAATACGGTGAAATAATGAATCCGGAAGTCAGCCGTTTTCTATTGGAACTGCCACAGGACGATCTATTGTGGGAGCGTGATAAACCACCAATGAGCGAGCAACAGAAGCAGGCTAAAGTCACGGATAATATTGCCAATTTAAAAGCAATGCTGCTGGCGAATAAAAAATGATATGTTCGAGCGATGACAAGCGGTCGGTTTTAGCCGGTTTTTTGCAAAAAATCAGCCGAAACGCACCGCTTGCCATTGCGAGTAAAACGCTCGTTACATAGAAAAAGTTACGCTATTTTCTTCGCTAACATCGTAGCAAAACGTAGTTGAATGCGGTTGCCGTTTTCATCGGTTTTGTGTAGATGCCCTAAATCTTCATTATATTTCACCAATTCCCAACCTTGATAATACTGCTTTAATTCCCCTTCTTTAAAGGTGAAAGAAAACGGCATAGGGCAAGGATAATCAGCGGTGCTCATCGCACTGACAATCAGATTATAACCGCCGACTTTGGTGCTTTTTTGCATATTGTCGATGATTGCCGGAATGCGATCACGATTTAAAAACATCATCACGACCGTTGAAATAATCAGATCAAATTCGCCCGCCACTTGAGCTTGGTTAATGTCGTAAACTGCCGTATGAATGTTGCTTATCCCCTCTTTTTCAATCATATAATTGAGAAAATGAATGCTCTCTTCATTATGATCCAAAGCCGTGACATCAAAACCGAGTAAATTCATATACAACGCATTACGCCCGCGCCCGCAGCCTAAATCTAAGACTTTTCCTCCCGTTTGAAGATATTTCACTGTATTTAATACTTCCGAATGGGTAGTGGTAAGATTATATTTTTTGGCGTAGTAATCCTCCGGCTTACAATAAAAACCGAGCTGACATTCCAAATCGTCGGTTAAAGCTTCTACTTTGTGCCAGACTTGCGGCTCAACAAAAGGGCTTTGGTTATCGGCATCAAAAACCGCTTCACTCACCACATCACCTTCTTCGGTTAATTCATAATATTTGATCGCGCCTTTTAAAACCGTCAATTTTGCCCAAGTGCCGACTTTGGTATTGTGCTTTTCCTGAAACATTTGCGGTAACGAATCTTTGGTCCAAACCGGCATCTGTTTGTAGAGCATTAAATCTTGCATGGTTTCCTCCGTTATTATTTTGTTGATAATAAGATCTTAGCGCGTTATTTTTCGCAGGCAATAAAAAACCGACTAAAATAGTCGGTCTTTAGAATTAGGTTGATTTCAATCAAATCTCCACGGCATTAAATTGTCTAGCGAAATAAATTAAACCTGCCTTTGGCTCCACCTGAATATCAGACAAACGCACGATAAAAATTGAATGCGTCCCCACAATATGGCTGTCGATAATCTCGCCTTCCAAATTTGCTACCGCATCGCGTAATAAAATCTGCTGCGTTTCACTTTCGTCCCAAATATCCCATTCGAAACGTTCGTCCATTGTGCTGTCCAACATTGCGGCAAAATGCTTTGCCAGTTCTTGTTGCTCTGCATTCAAAATATTGATACAAACTTTGCCGTTTTGTTTGATGATATCATGTAGTTCACTACTTTGATTGACGCAAAAAAGTACGGTCGCCGGACTATCGGATACCGAGCAAACTGAAGAAACCGTCATACCGACCGTCCCCGCCTCTCCGTTACTGGTGACGACACTGACTGCCGAACAGAGGTGCGCCATTGCATCACGAAACTGTTGAGATAAATCCAACATTTGCGTTACTCCTTCCAAATCACGTGATATTCGCGATTTTCTGCTTCATGTGAAATTAAGAAACGAGCAAAAACATCGTCGATCTCATCGTTATCGTTGTATAAACTCACCCAAACTTCTACAAAAGCCTCCGGGTCAATTAATGTGCCGATTTCTTCATCCCAGTTATCACCAGTATCGACCACTTCTACTCCGCCGCGATCCTCAAATTGCAAATTAAACAACAGAATATCGGCAGGATCGAGATTCTCCGGTGCCATTTCCAAGAAAATATCATAGGCAATATCAATTGCCTCATCGGGAGTTAATTTTGTGGTCATGTGTTGTCCTTAAAAAGTGAGTACTTTATCCGCATCGATTGTCCAATCGGCAAGTTCGGCAAGAGTGCTGATAGTGACACCGTCAGCAAGAGGTAAATCGCTGATTCCGCGTGCATTGGCACAGCTTTTGCATATTCTCACTTCCGCCCCTTGCGACGTCAGAATTTCAATTATCTGCTGTGCGTGGTAGCTTTCTGCCGGATTCTGTTTAGGCAAACCGGCAACAACCGCATCGGACATTAAAAACAGGCGGATATGAGCTTGATGTTGTTCTTGTAACTGTAATGCAAGACGTAAACCGCTGAAGAAAGTCTCATTGCCGTAAGGGGCAGCGTTGATAATAAACAGTAACTTTTGCATAGTGTCCTCCTACAAGGAAAATAACAAGGTTTTAGATAATATAACTTTTCACTGGCATTTTCCTCTCTTTCTCTCAAAGAAGGAAAAGTTTATCTACCCATACAAACTTAACAATAAATAGCAACGAAACGACTGCCACCGGTGCATTGACTTCTTTATAACGACCGGTACAGATTTTCATCATACAGTAGCTGATAAAGCCAAAAGCAATCCCCTCGGTAATAGAGTAGGTAAACGGCATCATTACCGTCGTGATAAATGCCGGCGTAGCTTCGGTTAAATCGTCCCATTTTACTTCAATCAAACTTGATGCCATCAAAATTCCGACAAACACCAGTGCGCCGGCTGTTGCGTAAGACGGCACGAGATTTGCTAAGGGTGAGAAGAAAATAGTTAATAAGAATAGTATTCCCACGACAACCGCCGTTAAACCGGTTCGACCGCCGACCGAGACACCGGAACCACTTTCAATGTAGGTACTAATTGCCGAAGTTCCCATATAAGAACCTGCCATTGCACTCACGCTGTCGACATACAGAGCCTGTTTCATTCTTGGGAAACGCCCTTTTTCATCGGTAATACCGGCTTTGTTCGTGACTGCAATTAACGTACCTGAAGAGTCAAACAAATTCACCAACATAAAGGAAAAAATGATCCCTAACAACGCCTTATCCAGCGCTCCTGCAACATCAACTTGTCCGACAACGGCTTCAAGGCTCGGCGGGGTTGAAATAAAGCCGTGGAATTTCACATTCGGGTCAAAAGCAAGCGCCAAAGCCGTAATGACGACGATTGAGATCAATACACCGGAATGAATTCTTTTGGCGGCTAACACAACAATAATGAAGAAACCTAAAATCCCCATTAATACTTTCGGATCGTGTAAATCGCCAAGAGCAACCAACGTTTCCGGATTTGCAACAACCAGTCCCATATTCTTAAAACCGATCAAGGCAATAAATAAGCCGATTCCTGCACCGATGCCGACACGTAATCCCAGAGGAATCGCCGACATAAACCAGTAACGCACTTGTAACACGGTCAAAATAAACAAACAGACAGAGCCCCAAAAAATTGTCCCCATTCCCGTTTGCCACGAATAGCCGAGTTTCTGCACCACAACATAGGCAAAAAAGGCGTTCAATCCCATTGCCGGTGCAAGTGCAATCGGAAGATTACTGAATAACCCCATTGCGATAGTGCCCAAAGCCGCAATTAAGCAGGTCGTGACAAACACAACTTGGGTATCCATTCCCGCCACACCGAGAATAGACGGATTAACGAATACAATATAAACCATCGTAAAGAAGGTGGTAATACCCGCGACAATTTCCGTTTTGACATTACTGCCTTTCTGTTTGATTTGAAAAAGTTTCTCTAACATTTTGATACTCTGATTATGCAAATTAATATTCCAGCACTTCTTTCAGTAACTCCACCGCTAAAAAGGCAAGACTGAAGCGTTGTTCGTCGGCGACCGTCCAAAACTGTAAAGCGTTTTCATTTTTAGCCAATAACTGACTGATTTGTAATGCATTATTTTCTTCATTTTCACCGTTTTTCACCGGTGTAACTACCGTAGACTCATTGAATTGAACCCACTGTTGCTGTTGCCACTGCGCACTGATTGCCGTTGCATCAAGCTGATATTCGGATTGCACACTCACCATTTGCGCTACACCGTAGAATACCGGCACTTGTACCGAATGGAAGGTGATACAAGCGGTCAGATTCGGCAAAACTTTTGCAAATTGTAATTCAAACGTACGGGAAAACGGTAGATTAGCCTCATCGCCTTGCACATTTGCCGGCACACTATCAAATGCCACGCGCGGTTTTTCATCATCTAACGGAATGCCGTTTAACAGCTGTGCGGTTTGCCCCGCCAATTCGCGCACTTTTTCATCACCAAAATAGGCAGAAGGTAATAATGAAGTGACAAAGATTTGGCTCATCGGCTGCGTTAACAACGGCTTTAACGCTATTGCCAACTGGCTAATTTGCGGATTGGCGAGGGCAACGATATTACGTTCACGCACATTGGCAACCGCTTCATTATTCACACTCGGCACCACAACCGGCACATTACCGATTAACGCCGTAATACCGTATAAATCTAAAATAATACAGCCTGCTTGCACAGCTTGCGCCAGCAGCTCGGCATTTACCATTTTGCCGGCAAACAGCACATGGCTGAACTGCGACCAATCCACATCATTAAGTTCAATTTGTTCCACCGCTTTGGCACCGAAACGTAATGAATGCTCTTCGCCAAAACTTTCCAATTTAACAGCGCTGATGCGTCCGATCTGAAGATCAGCTGCCTCTAACGCATCTAATAATTTTTCTGCCAACAAAAAATCGGCGGCAATCGCCAAATGAATGTTTGCCATTCTGAAAATCTCCCGTCAAAATAAAGGCTGAATTCTACTCTTATTTCCCTGTTTTGGCGAAAGGAAAAACAATGACACCCGCAATCAATCTACTCAAAAAGCAAAAAATTCCGTTTCAGCTTCACCCCTACGAACACGATCCGAACAACCATAACTTCGGGCAAGAAGCCGTCGAAAAACTTAAGCTAAACCCGGCTCAAGTATTTAAAACACTATTGGTGGCAGAAAACGGCGACCAAAAAAAGTTAGCGGTAATGGTGGTGCCGGTAGCGAATCAGCTAAATTTAAAGCGTGCGGCACAAGCGCTAGGCGTTAAAAAAGTTGAAATGGCAGATAAAGAGATTGCACAGAAAACCACCGGATACCTGTTAGGCGGTATCAGCCCTTTGGGACAAAAAAAGCGTCTAACGACGGTGATCGATCTTACCGCCCGACAATTTTCCTCGATCTTTGTTTCCGGAGGCAAACGCGGTTTGGATATTGAACTGTCACCGCGAGATTTGGCCCAACTGCTTGATGCAAATTTCGCCGATATTCAGGAATAACAAGCGGTCTGTTTTGCGTTAAAATTTACAAAAACATATCTGAGTAATACGTTGCAGCGATGTACGCCACCATTTCCAACATTTCGAGATTATGATATAGTGCGCAACTTAATAGTTAGCGTCTCATTCTCATTTAAGGGAATGAATTTATAGCCCACCAAAATTGAAAAAATGGCAAAACAAGATTCAGATTGTATTACGTTAGATCTGTTCGCAACCATGCCAAAAGTTGGGCGGCCGCGTACCAATCCGTTAACTCGCGCGCAACAAGTCCGAATCAATAAACGCAATCAATTAAAACGTGATCGCTCATCGGGTTTAAAACGGGTCGAATTAAAATTACATGCGGATTTAGTGCAAGCATTGGAGTATGAGGCGACCCTGAAAGGGTTATCTCGCGGACAGTTAATCGAAATAATTTTAAATGAGTATATCAATTCCTAACGAATTGATTTAATAATAGGTAATTCAAATGGCAGTTGTTGGTTTATTTTACGGTTCCGATACCGGAAACACGGAAAACATCTCTAAAATGATTCAAAAACAACTAGGCGCAAATCTGGTTGATATTCGGGATATTGCAAAAAGCACAAAAGAAGATATCGAAGCATACGACTTCTTATTAATCGGCATCCCGACTTGGTATTACGGTGAATCTCAAGCGGATTGGGATGACTTTATGCCAACCTTAAAAGAAATTGATTTCACCGGTAAAATCGTCGGTATTTTCGGCTGCGGCGACCAAGAAGATTATGCAGAATATTTCTGTGATGCAATGGGTACCGTGCGCGATATTATTGAACCGAACGGAGGAACCATTGTCGGCTTGTGGCCAACCGAAGGCTATCATTTTGAAGCTTCGCAAGCGCTTGTTGATGATGATACGTTTATCGGTTTATGTATCGACGAAGATCGCCAACCGGAATTAACCGAAGAGCGTGTAAACCGTTGGTGTAAACAGATTTTTGATGAAATGTACTTAGCCGAACTAGCCTAATATAGTGACGGAGGAAATAATGACTGAAGAAAATATCAAATTACTCAAAAAAGTCGGTCTGAAAGTAACGGAACCGCGTTTGACTATTTTAGAACTCATGCAACAAACCCGTGAACAGATGCAACATTTTTCCGCAGAAGATATTTATAAACTGCTGTTGGAGAAACATTCTGAAATCGGCTTAGCCACGGTATACCGCGTTTTAAACCAATTTGAAGAAGTGGGCATCCTCACCCGTCACAACTTTGATGCCAATAAAGCCGTTTATGAGCTAAACTTCAATCACCAACACGACCATATTATCTGTATGGACTGCGGAAAAGTGTTTGAATTTAAAGATTCCGAGATTGAGCGTCGCCAACGCGAAATCAGCGAACAACACGGTATCGAGCTTGCTAACCATAGCCTTTATCTTTATGGTAAATGCAGCAATGTCACAAAATGCGATGAAAAAGACAAAGAAAAATAATTTTTCTTTTTCAAAGGTTTGCTCCAACCATAACATCTAAACTTATAAGCGGTGAGATTTTGCAAAATTTTTGCATAATCGCACCGCTTGTATGTATTTAACATTATCGAAATATTATGTCAGAGAACACGTTAGAAACCCTTCCAGCCAAAGTGCGTCAACCGAGAAAAATTTCGCCTTTTTGGTTATTGCCGATCGTCGCCTTTGCTGTCGGCTGCTTACTGTTTTTCCAAATTCTTCGAGAACAAGGAGAAAGTATCACTATTCGTTTTAATGAAGGTGACGGCATTACCGCCGGCAAAACGGCGATTCGCTATCAAGGCTTACAAATCGGGCAAGTCAAGAAAGTGTATTTTGTCGATGATCTCAAACAAGTTGAAGTCGAAGCGGAAATTAATCCCGAAGCAAAATCGGTATTAAAAGAAGGAACAAAGTTTTGGCTGGTTAAGCCAAGTGCCTCATTAGCCGGTGTATCCGGATTAGATGCGCTGGTTTCGGGTAACTATATTACCCTTTTACCGGAGGAAGGCGACAGGAAAAGCCAATATAACTTTATTGCCGAAGATGATGCACCGGCAGTTTCTGCCACCGACGGTGATTTGTTGATTCGCTTGGTTGCAAATGACTTAGGCTCGATTACTGTGGGTGCCAGTGTTTATTTCCGTAAAGTTCCGGTGGGCAGTATCGCCGACTACCGTTTCACTACGGATCAGAAAAAAATAGAAATCGACGTAATCATTGATAAAAAGTACGCCAATTTAGTCAAAAAAGATAGCCATTTTTGGAATATCAGCGGTATTTCTGTCGATGCAGGACTTACCAGCGGTTTAAATATTTCCGTCGATAGTCTTGCTTCTATCGTGCAAGGAGCCGTTGCATTTGATTCTCCTGATGATTCCGAGGTCGCAGATCAAGGGCAAGCATTTGATTTATACGACAGTTTAAAATCAGCCCAACGCGGAACGACGGTGAAAGTCACGATACCGGCAGTTGCGAACTTAAAAATTAATGAAACACCGGTTTATTATCAGAATATTCAAGTCGGTGTGCTATCCAGCTTACAAATGACACCAATCGTAGCTGACGGAGAGCAACTTAATAACGATGACAGTCAGCAGACCTTTACCGGTACTTTGTTAATCGATCCGAATCATGCCGATTTACTTCGTACCGGTTCGCAAATTTTATTAAAAGAGCCGCGCTTTAATCTCAACAAAGAGCAGATCAGTAAAATCGGTGAATTATTCCGTGGTATTTTCTTTGATATTGAAAAAGGCAGCGGCGAACCCAAGTACGAGTTCGAGGTATATAAAGAGTCCGATTATTTACTCTCCCGCCCGAATATTTTGGCGATTAATTTGACGTCACCACAATCTTATGGTGTTGAACAAGGTCAGGGAATTTACTATAACGATATTCAAATCGGTGAAATTCTAAAACGCGATATTAGTCTGGATAACGTAAAATTTCAGGCAATTATTTTCCCGTCGTATCGCCATTTAGTGAGCGGAGACAGTAAATTTGTCGCTATTTCTAATGTAGATGTATCTGTCGGATTGGACGGAGTACGTGTTCACGCCGGTTCACCAAGCGATTGGCTAAAAGGCGGTATCCGTATTATCGAAGGTAAAGCCGGCAGTACACCTAAAACCACTTATCCGCTTTATAAAGATATGGATAATGCTGAAGCAGGTATTACGACCACAGAAAAAAAGGCGACATTAACATTGTCGGCCACGGAACTATCCGGAATTGATCGTGGTTCTGTGGTGTTATATCGTGATTTTCAAATCGGTGAAGTGCTAAATGTTCAACCGCAAAAAAACAAATTTGAGGTCAATCTTTATATTGATCCGAAATATCGCCATTTATTGAGCGACACCAGCCGTTTTTGGATTGAACCTGCAATGCAAGTCAATCTCTCCGCCAGCGGACTGAACGTTCAGGCTTCCCCATTAATGCGCACATTGAAAGGAGCGATCAGTGTTGATAATAATGGCTCAAAAAGTGACAAAACGTTATATGCAAGTTATTCAAAGGCGACATCAGGCAACACGTATATCACTTTAATCGCAAAAGATGCCTCTAAACTCAGCAAAGGTATGCCGATAAAATACATGGGTTTAACAGTTGGTAGCATAGAATCTTTGCAGTTGGATAATGCAAAAAAACAGATCAAAGCCACCGCTTACATTGAGGGGCAATACTTTCCTATCGTGGCGAGAACCGGCAGTAAATTTAGTGCGATTTCGCCCGAAGTCAATACGACCGGTTTCAAAAATCTAGATGCGGCATTACAAAACTATATCAATGTTGATGCCGGTAACGGTGAGCGTAAAACCCAATTCCAAATCGGTGATACGGATACAGTACAAACTCAATACGGTAGCGGCTTTCCTATTATTCTTGAAACCAGTGATGCCGACGGAATTACCCCTCAAGCACCGGTTATGTATCGAGGTATGCAGGTCGGTATCGTTCAACGGTTGAGTTTAAGCGAACTGGGCGATCGCGTACAAATTCACTTAGCTATTAATAACCAATACAAACATTTAGTACGCAAAAACAGCGAATTCTGGGCATCCACAGGCTACACGATGGATATCAGTTTAAGCGGAGTCAGTATGAATTCCGGCAGTATGTCACAATTACTCAACGGAGGAATCAGTTTCTCTACGCCTTCGGGTAAAGTCGTTCAACCACAAGCCGACGCCAACCAACGTTTTCGCCTGCAACGTAAAATACCTGAAGGCGCACGGACTTGGGATCAAGGGATAAGTGAGTAACGAATAACGGACAATTGTCCACTAATTAAATTTTTATGGAGTTTCAAAATGCCTTTATTAGATAGCTTTAAAGTTGACCATACTAAAATGAACGCCCCTGCTGTACGTGTGGCGAAAACGATGACCACGCCAAAGGGCGACACCATTACCGTCTTTGATTTACGCTTTGTGCGTCCTAATGTGGAGATTTTATCGCCACGTGGCATTCACACGATGGAACATTTATTTGCAGGCTTTATGCGTGATCACTTAAACAGCGAAACCGTTGAAATTATTGATATTTCACCGATGGGTTGTCGCACAGGGTTTTATATGTCATTAATTGGCTCTCCATCTGCAGAAGCGGTAGCAAAAGCGTGGGAAGCCTCAATGCGTGATGCGTTAGAAAAAGTGCCCGATGAGAGCAAAATCCCAGAGTTAAACGAGTTCCAATGTGGTTCATATAAAGAACATTCCCTTGCTGATGCTCACGAAATCGCACGCAATGTGTTAAAACAGCCGATTGGCGTTAATCGTAACGAAGATTTGGCGTTAAATGAGAAATTGTTAAATCCGTCACTGTAATAAGGAAATTTGTGTTAAATAAACTCTTTACTTGGTTTGAAAACCGTATTAACCCCTATCCTGAAGATGCACCGAATACGCCGAGAGCGAAAGTCATTCCTTTTATTTTTGAAAGTACCAAAGGAATGCGGAGCTATTTTGTGGCGTTGATCGTGTTTGTGGCGTTCATAGGGATTATTGAAGGCATTCTGTTTCAATATATGGGCGAGTTGGTGGATTGGGTGAATACCTATTCGGTTCAACAGCTGTGGCAAGAGAAAGGTATGTCGCTGATCTTAATGCTGATTGTGGCATTAATGAGCGTGGTGTTTGTCTATCTTGGCAGTGCAGTGCGGTTTCAATCTTTGCAAGGGGTTTTTCCGATGCGATTGCGGTGGAATTTCCACCGCTTGATGCTCGGGCAAAGTATGAGTTTTTATCAGGACGAATTTGCTGGGCGAGTGTCGGCAAAGGTAATGCAGACAGCCTTAGCGGTGCGAGATGTACTGATGACCTGTGTGGATATGTTGGTCTATGTAATTGTCTATTTGACCACCACCAGCGTGATTTTAATCCAACTTGATGGCTGGCTGTTTGTGCCATTCATTATTTGGGTGGTGAGCTTAGTGGCGATTATTCGGCTGTATGTGCCGAAGCTAGCTCAAGCGGCACAAGAGCAATCGGACGCTCGCAGTTTGATGACAGGGCGAATTACCGACGCTTACTCCAACATTGCCACGGTAAAACTGTTCTCACACGGTAATCGAGAGTCTCGTTATGCCAAAGAGTCGATGGAAGAATTTATGGTCACGGTGCACAAACAGATGCGTTTAGTGACAACGATTGAGACCTTGACTTACTTTAACAGTATTGCCCTGATTACCATTACCGCTGGCATTGGCTTGTGGCTTTGGTCGCTAGGCGATGTAACGGCTGGAGCGATTGCCACTTCTACGGCGTTAGCGTTACGCATTAAAGGGCTATCGCAGTGGATTATGTGGGAATTTGCCCGCCTATTTGAGAATTTGGGGACGGTGCAAGATGGTATGGAAACCTTATCTAAACCGAAAACTATTGTGGATAAAAGCGATGCTAAACCACTTACCGTCACGCAAGGGGAAATTCGTTTCAATAAGGTGGATTTTGCCTATACCGAGAAAAAACCGTTGCTCAAAGGTTTTGATTTACATATCAAAGCAGGAGAAAAAGTGGGCTTGGTTGGTCGCAGTGGGGCAGGAAAATCGACCCTGACAAATCTCTTGCTACGCTTTTACGATGTGCAAAAGGGGTCTGTTGAAATTGACGGACAGAACATTTGTGAAGTCACTCAAGAAAGCTTACGTTCACAAATCGGCTTAGTGACACAAGATACTTCCTTGCTCCACCGTTCTGTGCGTGAAAACTTGATGTACGGTCGCCCGACTGCAACAGAGGAAGAGATGATACGTGCCGTAGAGCGTGCTTCGGCGGCGGATTTTATTCCTTATCTAACCGATGCTAAAGGCAGAACAGGCTACGATGCTCACGTCGGTGAGCGTGGAGTGAAACTCTCTGGCGGACAGCGTCAGCGGATTGCCATTGCTCGAGTTATGCTCAAAGATGCCCCGATTCTATTGCTAGATGAAGCAACCAGTGCGTTGGATTCGGAAGTAGAAGTCGCCATTCAAGAGAACTTGACCGAATTAATGGAAGGTAAAACCGTCGTGGCTATCGCCCACCGCCTCTCCACCATTATGGCAATGGATCGTTTGATTGTGTTAGACAAAGGTGAAATTGTTGAACAAGGCAGCCACGAAGAATTGCTTGCACTTAACGGTGTTTATGCGAAATTATGGGCGCATCAAAGCGGCGGGTTCTTGCAGGAAGAAGTTGAGCTATAAGCCCCAACAACAAGCGGTCAGTTTCAGCATAAAATTTGCAAAAAATAGGGAATAAATGACCGCTTGTATATCCGATTAAATACAGGACGCTCTACGCGTCCTTTTTAATATCCATTTTGAATTCAATTAAAGTTTGCTACACTCTATAAATTGTTATTTCTGAAAGAAAGAGAGAAACACAGTGAAAGGTTTGGCTATTCGCTTGATTATTGGCGTTGCACTACTGCTTTGGGCTTTAGACATGGTATTTCCATGGCAAAAAGCAATGTTAGCGGAAGAGAACCGCTATACCCAAATCCAGCAACGCAAAATGCTCAAAGTCGGCATGATCAACCATCCGCTTTCCTATTATGTAGGTGCGGACGGCACCGCCGGTATTGAATATGACTTAGCTAAAGCGTTTTCAGACTATATTGGTGTCGGGCTTGAAGTTAAACCTTACGATAATAGTGAACAGTTGTTTGACGCCCTTAGAAATAATGAGGTTGACTTAGTTGCCGCAGGTTTGCTCTTCCAACCGGAGCAAGCAGAAGAATTCCAAATCGGAGCCAGTTACTATTCTGCCTCGTGGCAGGTTGTGTATAAAAAAGGAACGCAACGTCCGTATAAAATCGACGATTTGAAAAGCGAGTTAATGATACCGGCAGGTACTGCTGTACTGCCTGTTTTGCAGAATATGCAAGTCCAAAACCCCAAACTCAAATGGCAAATTACCGATAAATTCACTCAAGAAGAATTGCTGCTTCAAGTCGCTGACGGCAAAATCCCTTACACCGTTGCTGCTTCAATTGATGTTTCCGCCGCACAACACATTAAACCCAATATTGCGGTCGGTTTTGATTTAACCGATGAAGTTCCTGTTGTATGGTATCTACAAAATAACGCTTATAGTGAGTTACAAGCCGCCGTATTGGACTTTTTAAACCAAGCCAACGAAACCGGTTTGATTTCTCGTATTGAAGAAAAGTATTTCAACTATTTAGAACGTTTCGATTATGTAGACACCCAAAGCTACTTAAAAGCGATTGAAACGGTGCTCCCCAAATATCAAGCGTTATTTGAAAAATATCGCGGCAATTTAGAATGGCAGATGTTAGCGGCAATTGCTTATCAAGAATCTCATTGGGATCCGAATGCAACCTCTCCGACCGGCGTACGCGGAATGATGATGCTCACCAGAGAGACCGCCGAACGAATGAATATTGATGATCGAACCGACACCGAGCAAAGTATTAAAGCCGGTTCGGAATATTTGCATTTGTTAATCAATCAATTACCACAAACTATTGCGGAAGAAGATCGCATTTGGTTCGGACTCGCCGCCTATAATATGGGTTTAGGACATTTACTCGATGTTCGCCGTTTAACCAAACAGCTTGGAGGCAATCCGGACAACTGGTTAGATGTGAAAAAGAACTTACCGTTACTGGCGGAAAAACGTTACTATAGTAACTTGAAGTATGGCTATGCGCGCGGATTTGAAGCGTTCCAATATGTTGAGAATATCCGCCGTTATTACAACAGCATTCTGAATCATCAACGGGTTAAAGAACAAGCCGCACAAGCTGCTTCAGAAGCGTCACAAACACCGATAATGCCTTCGGAATAGCAGATACTCATCAAAAAGGAAACGATATGTTAAGAAAACGCCGATTAAAGCAAAAAGTAAAGCGACTCAGTAGCAATAAATTTCGTCGAATGTTACACATTCATAAACTCAAACGCCGAATTAAAGAGAGACAACGAGTCGGTTTTATGATGTGGCGGGCAGAATAAAGCGCCAAAAAGCAAGCGGTTGTATATTTGTAAATTATCAGCAAAAACAGACCGCTTGTTTTATATAAAATTTAGAAATATTGGGCATAGTAGACAAAATATTGAGGCATTCAATAAAATATATAAAACCGGAAAATATAAGTGGAAAGATAAAAGAAATTCAGAATTGAATGGCGCACCCGAGAGGATTCGAACCTCTGACCGCTCGGTTCGTAGCCGAGTACTCTATCCAGCTGAGCTACGGGTGCGTATTTGAAAAGAAATTGTGTTATTTAATTTATCCGCGACCATGTTATTCCGATAGGTAGAAATAAAATGGCGCACCCGAGAGGATTCGAACCTCTGACCGCTCGGTTCGTAGCCGAGTACTCTATCCAGCTGAGCTACGGGTGCGTGATAAAGTAAATGGCGGTGAGAGAGGGATTCGAACCCTCGATGGAGCTTTTTAACCCCATACTCCCTTAGCAGGGGAGCGCCTTCAGCCTGCTCGGCCATCTCACCACTCACTGTGTCTGTGGGCGTGCATGATACTAGGATATAAAAATATGTCAAACTCTTTTTCAAAAAAACGACGCATTTGGCTAGTTCCTAGGCAAAACGATGATTTTTACAACTTTTTAAAATAAACATCATAAATATCATAGAGTTAGCATATTTCCCCAAAACAAACGCCACAAAAAGGCGATCCCCGTTCGGATATCATCTTTTTGCTCTTTTTTCAATCAACTAGTCGCGAAAATTATTAAATTGGAACGGTTGTCCCAAATCGGCGCCTTTCACTAATTGAATCACCGCTTGCAAATCATCTCTCGATTTCCCGGTCACGCGCACTTGTTCGCCTTGAATCTGAGTTTGCACCTTAATTTTAGACTCTTTAATCAATTTTGTGATTTTCTTCGCCATCTCGGTTTCAATGCCTTGCTTTAACTTCACTTCTTTACTGTAAAGTTTACCGTGATGCTCACTTTCCGTCGGAATATCAAGCGAAGTGCTATCAATATCACGTTTAATGCATGCACCGATTAAAATCTCGATTAATTGTTCCAATTGGAAATCCGATTCGGTCGTGACTTTAATCGTTTCATTTTTTTCATTTAATTCGATAACCGCTTCCACACCACGAAAATCATATCGGGTACTGAGAACGCGATTGGCGTTTTCCACCGCATTACGGACTTCGTGTAGGGTAATTTCAGATACAATATCAAAAGACGGCATACTATTTTCCTCTTACTTGGTTAAATAAATTTTTCGCATTTAATAATAAAACTAATGCGCTTAAATCCCCGAAGTTTACGACATATTCGGCTTGTTCCTGCACCTTAGGTTTGGCATGTAACGCCACGCCTAAGCTTGCCGCCGCCAACATCGGCAAATCGTTTGCACCATCACCGACGGCAACCCATTGACATTGCGGAATCTGAAAGTTTTCACCCAAACGCCGTAAGGTTTCGGCTTTATATTTTGCATCAACCACTTTTCCCAACACATTGCCGGTTAATTTGCCGTCGATAATTTCCAACCGATTGGATACGGCAAAATCCAGCGCATGCTTTTCTTTTAGATAGTCTGCAAAATAATCAAACCCGCCCGACGCGATCGCCAGTTTCCAACCGTGTTGCTTCAAAATAGCCACCATTCGCTCGAAACCGTCCATTAGCGGTAGGTTTTCCCGTACTTTTTGCAAAATACCTTCAGGGGCATTTTTAAGGGTGCCGACACGTTTGCGCAAACTTTGTTCAAAATCCAACTCGCCACGCATTGCACTGGCAGTAATTGCCGAGACCATGTCGCCCGTTCCCGCCAGTTTGGCGATTTCATCAATACA
>NZ_JBGXYA010000059.1:0-4506 GCF_041814905.1 Glaesserella sp.
AATTCTCATCTTTCCCTTTGACTAGAGCACCAACAATCTGTAATATGCGCACCCTATGCAAAAGGTAAAACTACCCCTAACGATTGACCCGTATAAAGACGCTCAGCGTCGAATGGACTATGAAGGCTACATTTCTGCGAGCCGACTTAGCCGTTTGGGTGAATCTGTTAGTCACGTGCTGGGCGATGCACAAGTTACTTTATCGTTATATGTTGATCCGCAAAAACTCACGGTGATTAAAGGCTCCGCGACTGTGGATGTGGAATTAGACTGCCAACGTTGCGGTAACCCATTTACGCAAACGCTAGACTGCACATTTTGTTTCAGTCCAGTGAAGAATATGGATCAGGCGGACGATGTACCCGAAATTTATGACCCAATCGAAATTAATGAGTTTGGTGAAGTGAATTTACTAGAAATGATTGAAGACGAGTTCATTCTTTCATTACCTATAGTCCCGATGCATAACTCTGAACACTGTGAAGTGTCCGCGCAGGAACAGGTTTTTGGCGAATTGCCCGAGGAATTGGCGAAAAAACCTAACCCGTTCGCTGTATTAGCTAATTTAAAGAAAAACTAGTTTTAGGAGTATAGCCAATGGCTGTTCAACAAAATAAGAAATCTCGTTCACGTCGTGATATGCGTCGTTCACACGATGCTTTAACAACCGCTGCAGTATCAGTAGATGCACGTGGCGAAACACATTTACGTCACCACGTTACTGCTGACGGTTACTACCGCGGTCGTAAAATTAAATAATCGATTTATCTCTTAGAGGTATAAATTGAGTCGTCTAACCCTTGCGTTAGATGTGATGGGCGGGGACTTTGGTCCCCGTATTACTATCCCAGCTTTATTGTCAGCATTGGAACATAATCCAATGCTATCTTTTATTATATTTGGCGATCAAGCCCAAATTTCTCCGCTACTCAATACCATTCCTGCCGCTCATCAACCGCGCATTCAGTTGGTTCATACTATAAAAGAGATCGAATCAGACCTCCCTTTTGTACAAGCTTTGCGTCAAAGTAAGGGGAGTTCGATGCGATTGGCGATCGAAGCGGTCGCGAAAGGCGAAGCGCAAGGTTGTGTCAGTGGTGGAAATACCGGCGTGCTGATGGGATTGGCAAAACAGCTGATCGAACCGTTACCGAATATTGTTCGCCCGGCATTAACGTCGTTAATTCCGACGATGAACGGTAAATCGAGTGTGATGCTTGATCTCGGTGCAAATGTTGAGGCGGATAGCCAATTATTGTTGCAATTTGCCGAAATGGGTAATATTTTTGCTGAAGTCATGCTGGATTTGGTTTATCCGCGTTTGGCATTGTTGAATATCGGCACGGAAGAGAATAAAGGTAACCCTCAGATTCGCGAGGCGCACCAATTACTCAAAGAATCCCTTCATTTAAACTATATCGGCTTTTTGGAAGGGGATAAATTAATGAATCACGTTGCCGATGTGATAGTGTGTGACGGCTTTAGCGGTAATATCGCATTAAAAACGTTGGAAGGCGCTGCAAAAAATATTTTGTCGTTTTTCAAAAGACCCACGGAAGACTCTCACCTTTGCCGTAATGTGAAACGTTATTTATTGCGGGCGATTTTTTATCGCTATTATCGAAAATTACAACGCATTAATCCCGATCGCCATAACGGCGCAACCTTACTCGGATTATCGTCGGTGGTCGTGAAAAGCCACGGTGGGGCAAGTACGAATGCATTTTTTTATGCCATTCAATATGCGATTCAACAGATTGAAGGCGAAATTCCTGCTAAAATTTCGCAAGGGTTAAACAAGTTACAAGAGAATAAGATATGTATAGCAAAATCGTAGCAACAGGCAGTTATATGCCTGCTCAGGTTCGAACTAATGCGGATCTTGAAAAAATGGTTGATACTTCGGATGAATGGATTGTTACCCGCTCCGGCATGAGAGAGCGTCGTATTGCTGCGCCGGATGAAACTGCGGCAACCATGGGTTACGAAGCGGCAAAAAAATGTGTTGAGCAAGTCAATCTTGATCCGCAAGAGATCGATTTAATTGTCGTCGGCACAACCAGCGGATCGCACTCGTATCCCAGTGCGGCTTGCCAAATCCAAGGGATGTTAGGCATTGAAGATGCGATCTCGTTTGATGTTGCGGCCGCGTGTACCGGTTTTGTGTATGCCTTGAGTGTGGCGGATCAATTCGTTCGTACAGGTAAAGTGAAAAAAGCATTAGTCATCGGTTCGGATCTTAACTCCCGCCGTTTAGATGAAACGGATCGCAGCACGGTGGTACTGTTTGGTGACGGCGCAGGTGCGGTAATTTTAGAAGCCAGCGAAGAGCAAGGCATTATTTCTACGCATTTACACGCCTCCGCCGATACCAAAGATGCGCTAGTATTGCCGAATCCGGAGCGTGGTAATGAAAAATCCGGTTTTATCTCCATGCAGGGCAATGCCACTTTCAAATTGGCTGTGCGCGAATTAGCAAATGTGGTGGAAGAAACCCTTGTTGAAAATAATTTGGATAAAAGCGAATTAGATTGGTTGGTTCCGCATCAAGCGAATTTACGCATTATCAGTGCGACGGCGGAGAAACTTGAAATGTCGATGGATCAAGTGGTTGTGACGGTCGATCGCTACGGCAATACCAGCGCGGCGACGATTCCGGTAGCGCTGGATGAAGCTGTCCGTGACGGTCGGATTCAACGCGGTCAACTATTGCTGTTGGAAGCTTTTGGCGGCGGTTGGACATGGGGTTCGGCATTAGTCAGATTCTAATCCTTTTCGGGAGTGTTGGATTCGCTCCCGCTCGATCATACAAGCGGTCGGATCGCTTGATTATTTTACCAATGAATCGCACGTCATTTGTTGTGCGTATAGTCAATGATAATGTCAGAAAAGATCACATTTGCCGATAAAAAACGTAAAACCGTTGAACGTGCTGAATTTACTGCAGATGGTCGCTATCTTCGCAAAGTCCGTAGTTTTGTACTGCGTACAGGGCGTTTGAGCGATTATCAGCGGGATATGATGAATAATAACTGGGAAAATCTCGGTTTAGATTACCAAAATACGCCTTTTGATTTTGAAGCGATTTTTGGCAACCGCAATCCTGTGGTGCTTGAAATCGGTTTCGGTATGGGGCGTTCATTAGTCGACATGGCGGAGCAAAATCCGGATCGTAATTATATCGGGATTGAAGTTCACACACCCGGTGTTGGCGCTTGTATTGCTTATGCGTTGGAAAAAGGTGTGAAAAACTTGCGGGTGATTTGCCACGATGCGACAGAAATTTTGCGAGATAGTATTGCCGACGGTACATTAGGCGGATTACAGCTTTATTTCCCCGACCCGTGGCAAAAAGCAAAACACCATAAACGCCGTATTGTTCAGCCTGAATTTATTACCCGTGTATTAACCAAACTGTCGCCGAACGGTTTTATCCATTTTGCGACGGATTGGGAAAATTACGCAGAACATATGTTAGACGTGTTACGTCAATTTGACGCTTCATTGCAAAATATGTCAGAAACCAACGATTTTATTCCACGCCCTGATTTTCGCCCTTTAACGAAGTTTGAAGAACGCGGGCATAAGCTAGGACACGGTGTGTGGGATTTATATTTTATTAAGAAATAGTGTTACTCAACCAGGAGAAAGAAAATGGCTCAACCGATTCGTAATCGTAGACAGCGTAAAAAAATGCACTTAGCAGAGTTCCAAGAGTTAGGCTTTTTAGTGAAATTTCAATTTGCAGAAGGTACAGGTATTGACCAAATTGATGCAACTGTGGATCGTTTTATTGATGAAGTCATTCGCCCAAATGGCTTAGCTTATGAAGGCAGCGGCTATTTACATTGGGAAGGTTTAATTTGCTTAGAAAAATTAGGCAAATGCGATGAATCTCACCGTCAATTAGTGCAAAAATGGCTGGAAGCAAACGGCTTGGTGGAAATCGAGGTCAGCGGCTTATTTGATATTTGGTGGGATTTACCGATCTCCGAATAAACATTTTTCCTCTCCCGTTTACGGGAGAAGGTATTGCAAAATTTTTATAAAAAATCACCGCTTGTAACCCTCTTTCGGCTTTCCGCAAAGACAATGCTTTGCTCAAATCTGTCTTTTCCGCTTGTGGGAGAGCGTAATTTTGGAGAATAAAATGGAATTCTTAGTTCCTTTCATTCAAATTATTGTTAGCATCTTTAGCTTTTTGCTAGTGCTACGCACGTGGCTGCAATTTTGCCGCGTTGATCCTTATCTGCCGATTTCACAAACCTTAATGCGTTTAACCAACCCGGTTTTAAACCCGTTAACTAAACTGATTCCGACAGTAAAAGGGATTAACTTTGCTGCGCTATTGCTTGCAGTCGGGATCGTAACATTGCTGTTTGTGTTGCTCGGTTTGGATTTACCGAGAGCAGTGTTGATCGGATTGCTCAGCGTAGTGAAAACCTTCGGGCAGATTCTCTTTTTCACGACCTTAATTCGTGCATTGATGAGCTGGGTAACGCAAGG
>NZ_JBGXYA010000060.1:0-21325 GCF_041814905.1 Glaesserella sp.
CCAATTTCTCAGCACGTATTCGTGAATTTCCGCTTTTACCCAATGTACCGCAAACGAAACCAAACGCACACCGACTTCCGGATTAAAGCGTTTTACCGCTTTCATTAAGCCGATATTACCTTCTTGAATTAAATCCGCCAGTGGCAAGCCATAGCCCATATAACCGCGCGCAATATGCACTACAAAGCGTAAATGAGACATAATCAGTTGCTTTGCCGCATCTAAATCTTCATCGTAATAGAAACGCTCAGCCAACTCTTTTTCCTGATCAGCAGTAAGCATCGGATATTGATTTGCCATACGAATATAGCTATCCAAATTACCTTGCGGCACAAGCATACTGTTCGATAATGCCTTCGGAGTCTTATCATCCTCCTCATCGATCAGCTCCATCTCTTCCGGTTCAATAATCTCCGCATCTTCAATTTCTTCATCGTTATACGGTCTGGTGTTGTAATCTGTCATTAGTTATCTCTATTAGCAAAAGCGGAGGGAAATAGTCTAAAAGTAATGATTAGGCTCGTCACTTTCAAAAAAGTTTACAGATCTTACCGCTTTCTGCTAAAATCGCCAAACTTTTTGGGGCTGATTTTGGATTCGACGGGATTAGCGAAGCCCAAGGTGCACGTCGAGGTGCGGTAGGCCTCGTAAACAAACCGCAAAAAATAGTCGCAAACGACGAACAATACGCTTTAGCAGCTTAATAACCTGCTCATAGCCTTATCGCCTCAGCTTCCGCTCGTAAGACGAGGGTTCCGATAAGTCATCCAAAACGAGATCGCGTGGACGCCGCTGCTATAGGATCGAAACGTTAAATTGAATATAGCTAGTTTATTCTTTGCGTGTCTGTCCGCTGGGGGTAAGCGAAATTAAAGACGAGACTAAACGTGTAGTACTGAAGGTAGAGGAATTTCGGACGGGGGTTCAAATCCCCCCAGCTCCACCAAATCGACATAAACCAACGTAAACGAACGTAACAAGAAGCCTTGAAAATCAACCTTTCAAGGCTTTTTTGTTTCTCTCAATGTAACTCGGCGTAAACGGAAATAATAGACTTTTAGTAGGACGTTTAGTAGGATCACCCCCGCACATAGCAAAACCCGTCCTACTAAGGTAGCAGTTATGGCTAGAACTACAAAACCACTTACAAACACAGAAATAGCAAACGCCAAACCCAAAGATAAAAAATACCCTTTAACGGATGGCGGGGGCTTGTTTTTACTTGTAAAGCCAAACGGGGCGAAATTATGGCGTTTTAATTACTATAAGCCATATACAAAAAACAGAACCGAAACCGGATTAGGGAGCTATCCTGATGTGAGTTTGGCAAGAGCAAGGGAAATTAGGGAAGAATATAGAGTTTTGCTTGCTCAGAATATAGATCCACAAATCCACCGCCAAGCCATAGAACAAGCTAAACAGGAAGAAATCTATAATACATTTGAGAATGTGGCGTGGGCGTGGTACGAATGGCGGCAAACACGGGCTAACTTCTCACAGGGCTACGCTAAAGATGTGAAAAGCCTAATTGAGCGAGTACTATTGCCCGCTTTTGGCAAGTATCCTATCACGCAAATATCTGCTCCAATGGCTTTAAAAGCCTTCAAACCGTTGCAAGAAAAAGGCACGTTGGAAACGTTAAAACGGGCTATTCAAAAGATGAACGAAATAATGACGTTCGCACTACACCGGGAAATTATTCCGCACAATCCTTTAGTCAATATTTCAAAAGAATTTGATAGTCCAACAGTAGAACATTTTAAGACGATCAAACCTGAAGACTTGAGCGAGTTTTTATTTACGCTGAATACGGCTCAAATTCAGCTACAAACACGCTATTTGATTTTGTGGCAGTTGCTCACGATGACACGCCCGAATGAAGCGGCTACCGCAAAATATGAAGACATAGACGAAAGAGAAAAGATATGGACGATTTATATCAATAAGGGGATTAAACAAGACGATAAAGGACGAGAGCATAAAATCACATTATCCCGGCAAGCTCTAGCCTTGTTACGAGAAATTAAGAAATTCAGTGGCGGTAAGGTTTATTTATTCCCTAGCCATAAGAACCCACAAACCCACACGAACACACAAACCGCCAATGCGGCAATAAATCGTTTAGAGGGATTATTTAGTGAACTTAAACGAAAATTAAATAATCATAACGGATTAACGAAAAGGCGTAAGATGTTGTTTATATAGGATTTTTTAAATAAAAAGAGTTGCTAATATTTAGAGAAAATAAACATTAGCAACAATTTTGTCCACTTGGCATAGTTTTTGACGAATCAGCAACTATTTTGTCTACTATGCCCCAAGATAACGCATCTATATTTTCATCAAAACCTTCTGGTCTTGGTTTTGTAACATATGCAATTATTTTAAATAAATCATAATATATTTTTATTCAAGCTGTTTCATTTTCTTCAGTATATCTAATATCAGATAAAATAGATCTGATTTTACCATTTGTATTATATCTTAGATCTTTTCCTTCACTTGTAAATGTTGCATTTTTATCTAATAGTATAATTGAATGGCTATGAACATTAATTTCCCCTTATTGCCAGGCTCAAAATCAAATAAGGTAAATTCTCCCGAGCTGCATTTTATATATTCATATGTAATCGTCTATTATTCTTGAAAGACATCTGTAATGTTGTATCCAAAACTTTAACAACATTCGAAGGCAGTAAATTTTTTTGGTCCCTAATTGAATCTTTGAATTACAAGAAGCGATTATACAACAAGGGTTTTACGTATAATTCAGATGCCCCAGCAATTAATGATTCAAGGCTTTTTTACTCCCCCTACATAAAACAAGCGGTCTGTTTAAGGAAAAAATTTGCAAATTTTTCACTGAAACAGACCGCTTGTAATCAATAAGAGTGCCTTAACGACGCGCCTTTGTGAGATTAGATAATGCCTTGTTCTTCCAATTTACCGAGAAAATACGGCATTTGTTGGCGCCAAAGCGGCCAGTCGTGCGCCATATCGTGTCCCCAATAATCAAACCAACCGTTAATACTTTTTCCGTGGAACGCCTCTTGCAAACGGCGGGTATCTTCAACGTGTTGCTCTTCCCAAGCGCCCTGTCCGACCGCCACGATATAATGGTTTTGGCGGTAACGATCAAGGAACCAACTGTCCTGCTGGTTCCAGAGATAATCGATCGGAGAATTGAAGTACACCGCTTGATCACCATAGAATTCATGCGTGAAAAAACGTGCATCGTACACACCGCTTAGGGCGATTGCCGTGTCGAACAGATCCGGATGGCGTAGTGCGAAGTTGATGGTGTGAAATGCGCCCATACTGCAGCCGGTGGCGATCATTGCTCCGCCCCAATGGGATTCGTGGCGGATTAACGGCACTAATTCATTAATGATATAACGGTCATAAGCGTTGTGTGCCAATGCCATATCATGCCCTGATTTGTGTTTGGCAAGCCAAGATTCCGCATCGAACGAATCCGGCGTATAGAATTTAATTAAACCGCGATCAATAAACGAACGGCACGCATCAATCATACCGAAATTTGCGTATTCGTTTTGATTACCTCCCGACGAAGGGAAAACGATTACCGGTTTGCCTGCGTGTCCGTAAACATTAAAGTACATCTCGCGACCTAACTCACCGCTCCATTGACTTCTTCTTTCAAAATGCATTGTTAATAATTTCCTTGTTACTGTTTTTGTTGTGCAAATCGGACAATTTCACGCATTTGCTCCATCGTTTCGGCACGTGCGAGAATACCGTGTTCACCCATAATTTTAGCGAAAATACCCGGTACGTTCTGAACACTGATAATATTCGCAGCAAATTTTTGGCAAACTGCGTCGATTGAATTGACATAGTTTTGGTTGGCTTTACGCGAGATATAGACCACATTCCACGGATGCGTGATATGGGAGTAAAATTTGTTCTCTTTGACGATATTCGCATATTCGCGGAACACATCAAAATCGTTGGCATAGTTCCACATATCGATAGTTAAACCACCCGGCGGACGCGCATTGATTTCAAGCGGCATCAATTCGCCGGTGGCTTTAACACGGAAGAATTCAAAGTGGAAAAAACGTTCTTTTACATTGAAAGCATCGACACATTTTTTACCGAGTTCGACCAATTCCTGCGAAATTTCGCGCGGTACGTAGTAGAACATATCACCGTCTTTTTCTACCGTATCCAACACCGCTTCCGAATATTCCAAACCGGCATAGAACACAATATTACCGTCATGATCGGTTAAGCCGTCAAAGGTAATGATATCACCGTCGATAAACTCTTCCATAATATATTCGACCTGTGGATTTTTAACAGAGAAGAACAGTTCGAGATCCTGTTCGGTTCTGATCTTGTACGTATCGCTTGCGCCGACACCGGAGTTCGGTTTGATAATCACCGGCAATTTTAGCTCTTTCGCCAATTTGCGCGCATCGTCATCACCGTTAAATACGCGTCCTTTCGCGACTTTCAAACCGGCATTGCGGAACACTTCTTTCATCTGTGCTTTAGTTTTGATAGCAAGCATATCGTCGTTTTTATAACCGAACACATTGAAATCGGTACGCAATTTTGCATCAAGTTCCAACCAATATTCATTATGTGATTCTACACGGTCGATTCTGCCGTATTTATGCGCAAAATAAGCCACTGCACGATAAACCTGCTCATAGTCTTCCATATTATCGACACGATAATATTCAGTCAGTGAATTACGCAATCCCTCGCTTAACTGTTCGTAAGGTGCATCCGCAATGCCTAATGTATTAAAGCCATTTTCACGCAATCTCACTGCAAATGTTTCGAAATTGGTCGGAAAATGAGGGGAAATCATTACAAAATTTTTTGGCCTGAACATAATTCTTCCTCTATATCTTAAAAGTACAATGAAAACGATTGCATTATACAAGATTTGACCATTTACGCCATTTTTGCCGTCAATTTAATTATGAATAGCAAAGGCGGATAACAAGCGGTCAGATTCGGCAAATCTTTTGCAAAATTATCCAAGATAAAAAACTTTAAGTGGTACAAACAGTCACAAAAAATGGAATTTTGAGATAAAACAGTAGTCGAAAATTAAAGTTTTCCGAGGTTTTGTATTGATACGAAAATATTTTCATAGATTTAACAATTAATGCATATCAATGAAAAGGTGAGTTAGCAAGAAGGCTGAAAGTATGAGTATTGCAAAATAAATCCATATTATTCGCTACCATACTGCAAATTAACCTACAGAAAAATAAAGTCAGCTTTTTTATATTATTGTCATCATGTTTTAAGCACCGGCAAGGCGGCTAGCAAAAGAGGGATTGAGTGAATATTCGCACTCATCGCAGGGTAATGACGCGATATCGCATACTTATGTCAATATGCGTCACAACTCTTTCTTACCAAGCAGCTCCAAGGCATGCTGTTTATTTGAAATTTATTATCTATAAAAAATAAATAATATTTCAGATTAGAAAAACATTCCTCGACACGTTTATTAAATGTATTTATTACATTAAAAACACAAATCAATTAAAACATTTACATAAAATGAAATATATTTCCTTAAAATAAACCGATATTTTTTGATTTAGATTGCAATAAAGGACATTCACTATGGCGAAACGTAATCTGATAGAAAACAGCCTCAATAGTATTTCTGCTATGGCAACCCAAACCGAAGGCATTGCCAATATCAGCGGAAATGAAAAACTCGTTTCACAAGCGGCAAAAGTGCAAAAAACCGCGTCGCAGGTTTCTCAAGCCCTATCTGGCGGTAAAGAGGTGATTCAGCGCATTCAACAAGTTTCTGATTATGCGACGACGCTGAAAACCCCTTCAATGGTCGGGCAGAACACGCAGGTCGCTTCACTTTCCCCAACCGAGTTACTAACCGCCTTATTCAAGCGTTCGCCGAGCGGTTTACAATTTACCCTAGAAGCCGGTGGCTTGCTACCAACCACCTTTTCCGTCATCGAATTCACCTGTGCCGTCTCTTATAGTGAGTTATATACCTTGGATATCTCGGTCAGCAGCTCAAATCCGGCGATCGAACCGGGCGCGGTACTCGATAATTATGCACGGTTATCCGTATGGCAGGACGGCACGTTGCTACAAACCTTTGCCGGTATGGTCACTGATTTTGAACAGGGTGACAGCGGTTTCCGCTTAACCCACTACCGTCTGCGTATTCGACCGGATTTATGGCGGGCAACCCTCCGACAAAACTCCCGTATTTTCCAACAAAAAAATATTCAGACCATCCTGTCGACATTATTAGATGAAAACAAAGTGGCTGATTATGCCTTCGTGCTACGTCACGAGCATCCCGAACGAGAATTCTGTGTGCAATATCAAGAATCGGACTTTGCCTTTTTTCAACGTTTAACTGCAGAAGAAGGGATTTTCTACTATTTTGAACAACAAGACGGTCAACACCGTTTAATTATGACTGATGACGCTACCACCTTAAGTGGGGAAACCGTGTTGCCGTACAACCTCAACCGCGGCGCACAGCTACAGGAGAAAAGTATCACTTCCTTTAACCGTAGCGAGCGGGTACGCCAGTCGGAAGTCACCCTCAAAGACTATACGTTTAAAAAACCGAACTGGCAGGCAACGTTCAATAAACCGGCGGAAGATACCCAACATCAGCGGACGATGTACGAACATTATGATTATCCGGGACGATTTAAAGACGGACGCGGAGAACAGTATACCCGCTATCGCTTAGACAGCCTCAGACAAGACGCTCATTTAGGCTGGGGGGAAAGTAACAGCCCGAATTTACAGGTCGGCAAACTGTTCCGCTTACAACATCACCCGAATGACGGTTTAAATACCGATTGGCAAGTGGTGAGTGTGATGTATGAAGGAAAACAACCGCAATCAAGCGAATTGGAATCAGGGGATAAAGGTACCACGTTAACCAACCGTTTTGAATTTATGCCTCGCGACCAAACATGGCGACCGCTGCAACGCACCAAACCGCGGGTAGACGGTCCGCAGATTGCGATAGTGACCGGACCAGAGGGAGAAGAGATTTATACGGATAATTTCGGACGAGTACGATTACAGTTTTTATGGGACAGGGAAGGCAGATTTGACGATCACAGCTCGTGTTGGATACGGGTAACCCAACCGTGGGCGGGAAAAGGCTGGGGGATGATGGCAATCCCGCGGGTCGGACAAGAAATCGTGGTGGATTTTTTAGACGGCGACCCGGATCAGCCGATAGTCACAGGGCGGACTTATCATGCGAACATGCCGCTACCGGCGGAGTTACCAGCGGGCAAAACACAGATGCACGTGATGTCGCAGACGTATAAGGACGGCGGTTATAACGGTATGATAATGGAAGATGCAACAGGGAATCAGCGGTTGGATTTTCAGGCGCAGAAGGACATGAATACCAAGGTGTTGAATGACCAGTCGGCGACCATCATGAATAACCGTAGCGTGACGGTAGTTGGTGGAGATGAAACGCGGACTGTTCAGTCGGGTAATTTGAGTGAAACAGTAAAAGGTAATCGCACCATAACAGTACAGTCGGGTGATCAATCTACGACTATTGATGCTGGTAATTTAAGTGAAACGGTAGAAAAAAATCGTACTATAACAGTACGGTCCGGTGATCAATCAACAACGATTCAATCTGGTAGTTTAAATGAAACTGTAGAAGTAAATCGGAACATTACTGTAAATTCTGGCAATGATACTAAAAAGGTAAATTCCGGTAGTTTAAATGAGACTATTTCGGAAGAGCGCACTTCAAAAGCTAAAAAAATCTCATTTACTGGGACGACGGAAATCAGCCTTACTGTCGGTGGTTCCACTATAACTATAATGCCAGATCAGATCACTTTAAGCTGTGCTGGCTCAACGATCACGCTGAACGCAGATGGAATCACCCAAAAAGGGGCTCATATTAGCCTAAATGATTAGCTAAATAGGAAAATCTATGAAAAAAATATTTTTTATACTTTTCAGTGGTGCTTTTGTTATGTTTTCTATTGCAGGATGTGGTAAAGCTTTACTTGATCCAATATCTTCAGTAAAAGAACAAGAAGTAAAAGGTCGAAAAGATAAAACTTATGAGCAAATGTTTGCTCAAAGCGGTCGTTGTGATAATCCTCTGTGGGTTCAAGAAACGAAAGATATTACCTGGCAAGACAGTACGTTAAGCCATAGTATAAAAGTCAGTGTTACATGTAATAGTAAAGGTACTATGCAGCTGCGTAGTCGATTCGGAAATGAATTAATTCAATTAGAGCGTATTGCTTCAAGTTCTATTGAACCTGAAGTTTTTGAACAGATTCAAACAGAATATGAAGAGAAAAAAAGTTCGCAGACACCGGTCTATAACGAACATCGTTTAAAACAGCTAGCGAATGAATTTTGTCAGTTCCCAGAAGCAAGTAAACTTCCTGAGCTTATCAATGCCCTTATAGATCCACGTAGTGTTTGTACGCCTACTATTGAACAAAAAACATTATTAAATACTGAATTTTCTTTTAAATACGGAACGGTAGAATCACTCTTATGGCCATTTTATAAAGCAAGAGCAATTGAAGTTGCAAAAAGCACAAATCTGGAAGAAGTAGAAAATTCTCGTAGTTTTGATATTGAAGAAAAAACAGTTTTTACCGTCCAATATCGTAAAGTTGGAAGGACAGGAAAAAAAATGAAACATGCAAAGTATGATGCCAATGTTGGGGGGAATTTCTATGAGTTAAAGGTAAACGGTGAAGTAAAAACTCAGCAAAGCCATCCTAATGTTGCGGATATTTTTGAAAAAGATCTTTTTTGGGAATAAACAGCAAATTATTTATAGTGCATATTTAATTATATAAGGAGTTATTTATGAATTTTTCAATACCTTGCCCGCATTGTAACCAGCCCATAAAAACAGGTTTATTAAAAGGTTTGGGAAAACTTAAATTTTGCCCTAATTGTAATAAAGCCATTAAATATAAAAAACCTGAAGAAAAAAAATTATTATTAGGTTTTATAGGATGGTTAGTTATTATGCTTCCTATTTTGATAGTCTTCATCAAACTATTTGGAATCAATTCATCAGCCGTTATTTTCATAGTAATTCTTTCCTATTTACCCTTATTTATGTATGTAATTAAGAACTCCCACTTTGAGAAGGAAGAGTAACAACCAAATACAATTATTTCATCATTAAAATAACTAACATTAGTTATTCTGACGTATCGTTTATTAATAACAGTTAAAAGAGGAAAAAGATGTTTTACTTTAATAAAGGAAGCCTTGATATAGGCAGTGAATGGCAAGATAGAACAATGGTTTTATTAACGGTTGAAAATCAAAGCATTACTATTACATATAATAAGCGCATTCCTTATGGAATGACATTTGATGATTTTTGTACAAAGGAATTTGAAGAGTTAAGTCAGCAATTAACGGGTTATCAAGAATTTAAAAGAGAAAGAAAAACAATATCAGGTTTAAATGCTGAGCTTTCAGAGTTCTTTTGGGTATCTCCTAAAGGGAAATTTCATCAATTATTGTCAATTATTGATACAAAAGATAATTTTCCTCTATTTTTAACTTGTACAAATGTTGGAAAAATGACAGATAGTCAAAAAGACAGATTTAACTCTATTATAGAAACATTTAAACCAAACATTAAATAATTATATAAAAGAGAAATATGAATATTTTAAATAGCATAAATAGTACATTGGGAAATGTGGTTAGCGGAGCTGCCGGTGCATTGGATTATGCAGCAGATTCTGTAACCAATACTCTGGGAATGGATGATATGTATACGCCAGCCGTTTCTCAAGGTTCGGATAGTGCAGCATCTAATAGTGCATTTTTTGGTGAAACTGCATATCGGGAAGTATTGAACTTTTTAAATAGTGATCTAAAGGATAATTTTGATACGGGAAAGGATGCTCTCAAAGGAATTGTAACCATCGCAAAAGGTGGAAACGGAGTTGGCCTAGCAGTGACAGCCGGAGGTTGGCTTGGCGGACAGGCCGGTGGGATGGCCGGTTCAGCTCTTATGGATAGTGTGCTGGGTGATGAATTTTTAGGATATACTAAAGTTCAAGATGGTAATAAACCCGTTCGAAAAGACGATCCTATATTTCATAAAAATAGCGATTGGGAAAACATCGGAGGGGTTCTTGGTGCAATTGTAGGCGCTGGGGCTGCTATTGGTATGTTTGCCCTCCTCACAGGACCTGTCGGTTGGTGCGTTGTTGCAGCAGCGTTTTGTGCTGCTTTTGTAGGTATGTTTGTTCAAAGTTTTATTGGTAGTTGTGCTTCCAGTTTATCCCAATATGGGGAAAAGAAAGGACAAATTTTAAGTGGTGCACCTACTGTTACTTTTGAAGGAAAACCTGTTGCAAGAGTTAAAGATTTAATTCGATGCGATGATCATTCAGGTCCGCAAAGAGTTGCGGAAGGGGTTACAACGGTATCTGCATGTGGTGATTTGGTAGCAAGGATTGGGCATAGAACCGAATGTGATGGTAATGTTCAGGGCGGTTGCGATACTATTTCTATTGATCAAGATAATACTTCAGTTGTGCTTGATGTTCACCCTAACACAAACCTAGTTTTGCTAACGGTTAATACGTTTATTGGAGAGTTTTTACCCGGCCCTGATCACGATTCTCCAACAAATAAAAATAATAAACCGGATAACGACTCTTCAACAAATAAAAATAATAAACCGGATGACGATTCTTCAACAAATAAAAATAATAAACCGGATGACGATTCTTCAACAAATAAAAATAATAAACCGGATGATGACTCTTCAACAAATAAAAATAATAAACCGGATGATGACTCTTCAACAAATAAAAATAATAAACCAGATAACGATTCTTCGGCAAATAAAGATAATAAAGCAAATGACACAAGCACAGGTAAAAATACAGATGGAAGTACAAATGTAGCGCCAACGCAGAATGATAAACCGGCAACGGAATCAGCGACCAAAAATGGCACAGAAACCCAAAATACTTGTGCTAACGGTGATCCGGTCGATATGGCAACAGGTGATTTTATTCAACTTTGGCAAGCTATTTCCCTTCCTCAAGACGTACTGCCACTTAATTTAAACCGTTTATACCGTTCCACCGCGCAATGCAAAGGTCTATTTGGTGATAAATGGGCGGATGATTGGTCACAATATATTGAAATTAATCAAGAGAAAAAAGAAGTCGTATATTACAATGGTGAAGGCGTAGCCTATACCTATCATACTCCGACAAATGATGTTTATGCCTTCAACTTGCACACTCCCCAAAATTTACTCTACGGTAAACAGACACATTACCTTTATTTGTTCAATCGTAAAGAGCAACGGGTTTATCTTTTCGAACATATAAAAAATGCGCCGTTAAATCGTCGTTACCTTACATGGATAATGGATTACTTCGGTAATTTTATCCATCTTGAGTATAAAGAAGAGGAATTACAAACGGTAACACATAGTGCCGGTTATAAATTAAAAATAGCAAGTCACAACGGGCTAATTAAGCGGATTGATTATGTGACGAAAGATATTCAACAGTGTTTACTCACTTGTGAATATAACGATAAACGGCAACTTGTGCACTGCCACAGCCATCAGTTCGGCGATATTTATCACGAGTATGACAAAAACGGTTTAATGACCTGTTGGAAAGATACGCAAAAAACGCATACGAGCGTGCGTTATGATGAAAAAGGCAGAGTTTCATCCACCCAAACTGCCTCAGGTCACTATGAGGACCGTTTTGAATACGATGAAGAAAACCGTTGCACGACCTATACGGATGCGGAAGGTGGAGTGAGCCGTTATTGGTATAATAAGGATAATCTTATTATTAAAGTGGAAGATGCACTGGGTCGTATGAGCGAAACGAAGTGGCACTTCAGTAAAAAGGTTGCGGAAATCGATACCTTAGGTCGCCAAGTAAGCTATACCTACAGTCGAAGAGGGGATTTAATTAGTCTTCGCTTGCCAACGGGAAAACGGTTCCAATATCGGTATAACCGTTTAGGGCTGTTGGTAGAAGCTGTTAGCTCCCAAGGTGAAAAATGGCAATACGCTTATAGTGATAAAGGGGCGTTACTTTCCTCAATATCGCCACATGGTCTGGAGTGGCAGTATCACTACGATAAGAAAGGGCGTTTGATTCGAATTACTTATCCTGATGGCAATTACACTATATACGGCTACGATGAAGAGAGACGACAAGTAAAAAGCTATTGTGATACCCGTGGAGATAAAACGACTTTTGATGCAGACATTTTCGGTCGCCTTCTTAGCGTAACACAGCCGGACGGCAGTCAATACCGTTACGAATATAGCCAAGCGCACGCGAATCCGAATGGCAGTTTGACCAAGATTGAGACACCCGAGGGTTCCATACAAACGTTCAGCTACAACAGCGAACGGTTATTGACCGAGGCAATCGACGGCAACGGCAACACGACCCGTTACAGCTACGGCGCGTTTGACTTGTTGGAAAGCCGAACGAGCCCGAACGGCGAGCGCCTACACTTCAGTTACGACAAGCTGACGCGCTTGACGGAGGTCAAAAACGCCCAAGGCGACCGCTACACTTATGAATACGACCAAGCGGGGCAACTTATCGCCGAGACGGATTTTGCGGGCAACCGCAAGACTTACGCTTACGACCAAGCGGGCAGATTGATTCAACGTCACGAAGCCGATACTATCGAGACCTTCCAATACGATTGGGAAGACAAATTGCTGAAACGGCAAAGTTGGCAAAAAGCCGATTTACAAGCGGTCGAATGTAGCCAAAAATTTGCAAAAAATCAGGAAAATCAGACTGCTTGCAGCGTTCTCGTTCACGAAGTCCGCTACGAATATAATAAACGCGGACAACTGGTTAAAACGGAAAACCGTCAATACGCACCGTTTGAAGCCGTGCATACGACCGAATTTGAATACGACGACCGACACCGTTTAATTGCGGAAATTCAAGACGGTAAGCGGGTTGAAATCGAATTGGACAAATTTGGCAGACAGACGGGGCTGACGTTGCCGCAAGGGGCAGAGGAGACAATCAGAATCGCCCAAGGGTTTAACCAATACGGCGAACTGACGCAATTCCAAGTCAATGACCACAACCCACTTACATTCCAATACGACAAACTGGGCAGACAGACCGAGAAACGCAGTCAAGCGGGCTTTTACCTCGCCGAACGGTTTACGCCATCGGGTTTGTTGCAGGCGCAGGGTGGCGGTTGGGACAACGCGCTGACCCAAGAGCAGCTTGCCAACTATCAACCGCACCACACCTACCCGATAGCCGGTACGCAAATCAGCCGCAAGTGGGAATACGACAACGCGTTTAACCTGACACAAACGCAAGACAACAAATGGGGTAAAACCGAATACCGGCATAACAAAAACGGGCAGATTACGTCGGTAATCAACGACATTCGAAGTCGCGAAGAATATCATTACGACGCGCAGCTTAACCTGACGCAAAAAGCCGTGACCCCATCCGACCGCTTCGGACAATATTCGCCTCAAGCAGCAAATGACAGCCGTTATCGTATCAAACAGCATCACGGCAGAACGGTGCGGTTCGGCAACACCACTTACAAATACGACGAACTAGGCAGACTGAAAACCAAGACGGAAACCAAACCGGGCTTCCGCCCTGTCAGCACCTATTACAAATGGAACAGCCAAAGTCAGTTAGTCGAACTTATCAGCCCGCACAACGGCACGTGGCGTTACGAATACGACAGCTTCGGGCGACGCATCAGCAAATACCAAGTGCCAACGGAAAATCAACCGACGGCGACGGATATTCCGGTAAAATTGACGCAACGTTACTGGCGTAATTACCTGCAAAACGTCGACCCACAAGCGGTCGAAAATGAAGAAAATTTTGCAAAACATCCGCCTAAACCGACCGCTTGCAAGGGGACGCAGTTTGTGTATCATCACAACCAACTGGTGGCGGAAGTACCGCTTACCTACCAAACCGATGGCAGTTCGGCGTTAGAACCACAAGCCAATTGGGATGAAGCGATTTACTGGCTCTACCAAGACGACGACTTCAGCCCGACCGCTCGCTATGAAAAAGGGCAGTTGCACTATACGGTGACTGATCAAATCGGCACCATCACCGAGCTGATGACCGAAGACGGTTACATCGATTACCGCCAAAAACTCGATTTATGGGGCGAAGCGGAGATTGACGGTTATCGCCACCATGCCGCCAACGACAGCACGCCACTAAAATGCAATCACCGCTTTGCCGGACAGTATTACGACGACGAAAGTGGCTTGCATTATAATCGCTTCCGTTACTACAGCCCTGAAACGGGGCAGTATGTCAGCCACGACCCGATAGGCTTGCTTGGCGGGTTTAATCCGTATGGGTATGTGTTTGATCCTACTGGATGGATTGATCCGTTGGGATTGGCAGTTTGTCCAGTATTAAAAGATAAATATAATGAGGCTAGAGCTAGAGGAATGACTGCCTCTGATGCTTATGCTGTTGCAAAAGGCCGAACTGTCGATATTTCTACTGGAGGGCGAACTCCTGAAGAAATTGCTTCTTTAAGAGAGTATGCTACCAGATCTAATGAGTGGTTAGCTCAGAGTGGTCCACAAACAATACAGTCAACTAAAGGTGGTTTGCGTAATCAAGCTAGCAGAGCTGCAAGAACAGAGCGGCGGAGGGCGGAAAGAGCCGGTATGCCATACCAAGGGCAGGCTGGCCATGTACCTGATACGGCAGTAACTGGCATGGCTAACCCGCCTGGAGGCTGGCTAGATATGGCTGGTGTATCAAATAATGCTGCTGGAGGACTACTAGGTTCACGAGTGGGTCAACGTATTGATTTTTATACTATAGATGGGGTAAAACCATAATGGAATTTAAAAAATTTATAGAAACATGTGATGATATCACATTACATCAAAACACATCTTTAACTCAATTAGAAAAACTAAAAAAATTAAATTTTCCTGCAATTCATATCGACTTACTATCATTATCCAATGGGTTGGAATTTTATGGAGGCTATTATCGACTATTTGGCGTAAATGAAGATGAAAAAATTAATTTGTTTTCTTGGAATTCTGATTCTTTATGGAAAGATATATGGGGAGAATATACTTCTGGATATTATTTTTTCGGTATGTCTGCCATTGGTGATTTATTCGCATATAAATTAGATGGCGACATTGTATCTACCAACGAGATTTATTATTTAGATGGTGTAACTATGGATATCATTGATGTCTATGATAGCTTTGAAGATTTTTTTAAAAATGAATTTGTAAATAGATATAATGGAATTATTGAGCCTATATTAGTATCAGCAAGAGAAAAATTTGGTGACTTAGATATAAATACAAGTTTAATATATTCGCCATCTTTATTTTTACTAAATGAACCGTCAGTAGATAACTTAATAAAAATGTCCACGCTTGATGTGATGACCATTAATGGTGATTTATGCCGACAGCTAATGGATTCTGAAGATGCTGTTAAATTAATCGAGAATTATATAGATGATTTTGGTAGAGCAAGAATTAAAATAATCTTCGATGATTGATTGTCCAAACAACTCTTCACATAATTTATGTAGCAAGCGGTCTGTTTTAGCCTAAAATTTGCAAATTTCTAACTGAAACCAACCGCTTGCAAAGTCACGCAATTTATTTATCACCATAATCAATTAGTGGCGGAAGTGCCGCTTACCTACCATACGGATGGCAGTTCGGCGTTAGAACCACAAGCCCACTGGGACGAAGCGGTTTACTGGCTCTACCAAGACGACGATTTCAGCCCGACGGCACGCTACGAAAAAGGGCAATTGCACTATACGGTGACCGACCAAATCGGTACCATCACCGAGCTGATGACCGAAGAGGGCTACATCGACTACCGTCAAAAACTTGACTTATGGGGCGAAGCGGAGATTGACGGCTATCGCTACCATGCCGCCAACGACAGCACGCCACTGAAATGTAATCACCGTTTTGTCGGACAGTATTACGACGACGAAAGCGGCTTGCATTATAACCGCTTCCGTTATTATTCGCCCGAAACAGGGCAGTATGTCTCCAGCGACCCGATAGGGTTGTTGGGTGGGTTTAATCCGTATGGGTATGTGGGCATACCGACAGCATTTGTGGATCCGTTGGGGTTGGCGAGCTATTCATCTGATAACCCAGTTGCAAAAAATCAACAGTATTCAAATCCTCAACTATAAATCCGGATGAAATAAGATTCAGCCAAAGTTCGGTAAATGATGATAAAGGTGTATTTGTAAGCATGGGAAGAGATGGATGGAAAGATGACCCAATAGATGTTGTAAGAATGCCGGATGGAAAATTATAAGGCTGCGCATCCAGATATAAAATCTTATATTTTTCAAACAAGGGGGAGAAACTAATGACCTTATTATTACAAAATACAGACGAAAAAATTTCTCAGGAAGATTTTCTTGAATTTGAAACTAAAATCAAAAAAAAGTTGCCTATTTCAATGATGAACTTTTATCTAAAATATAATGGAGGACAGCCTAATTTACTTTATGTACATGATAAAAAACATGTTTTCCCTTTTAATGCTTTCTATTCATTGACAGAAATTATTAATTCATTGAAATGGTTTGACGAAGATGCGCTACCTTCAGGATTTAAAGTCGAGAATTTATTGCATTTTGCTTATGACCCAGGTTCAGGTAATTACGCAATGTCATTAAGAGATTCTGACTTTGGGAAAATATATTTTTATGTATTAGAGGAAAGAGCTGAAATACATGGCGAATGGGATTCTTTTGACGAGTTTATAAATAATTTTATTGCAACACCACTTACAAATACGATGATATGGGCTGGCTGAAAGCCAAAGCTGATATAACAACCGATATTTCGACAGAGTATAGATGTAGAAATGGATTCGTTTACGCAGTTAAGCCTGGTGGTATTGATGTGAATGCAACATTAGGTCCAAAAAAACCATATCCTCATGAAATGGAAATTGCAGCGCCAAGGGAAAATTAGTCCTAAAGACATACTTGGCGCAATACCAGCATATAGCGATGGCACAACAGCTAATTATAGTATTTTAAATTTAAATAGAAGATAACAATATGGAAAGTTTATTTAAGGAAGAGATAAATTTACAATTATCTAAAGGAAGTTATTTATATAATGCACTAGCCATATTAGAAGAAAAATATGATGGAATATGTTATTTAGAAATAAATTTTTCAAATGAATTTGTTTTAACTAGTGGCAATGATTTTTTTGATTGTCTTTGTCAATTAAAAGAAAAACATCCTGATATTATACTCTATTGTAAAGGCTATAAAAGAAATGTTTACCCATCAAGAATGACTAGGCAGATGGGGAAAGGTTTAAAAGCATATGAAATGACATTAGGCAAGCAGGCAACTCGTGAAGATTTAGTTGGAATATTTGATTTTGAAGATCAAGATTTAACATCATCAAATAACGAACAAAAAAATTTTTATGAAAAGTGGCTTTATTCTCTTTAAGAAAAGTATATCTGATAATGCACCTACAAGCGGTCTGTTTTAGCCTGTTTTTTGCAAAATTTCAGCTAAAAAAGACCGCTTGTAAATTAACCTTTCAATCCCTCTTGAATACGTACGGAGTCAACAGCTTTATCCGCTTCAACTCGTTCGATAAAGGCTTTTAATTGCGGTAAGTGACTGAAATCTAAACCTAAACCTTGGCACCAACCAAGCATCACATACAAATAAATATCCGCTACCGAAATTTTTTCACCGAAGAAAATATGCTTTTGTAAGTGAGTATGCGCAACTTCAAGTAATTCCAAAATACGGTTCGCTGCTGCTTGCTTCACTGCGGCAGTTAATTCGTCGTTGCCTTTAGCGTATTCCGGAACACGAAATAGCGGTTTAAAGGTCGGGTGAATATCCGAATTAAAGAAGCTCAACCAACGCATTGCTTTGGCTTTATCTTGAGCGGTTTTACTGCCGAATAATTCTGCTTCCGGATAGATATCATCAAGATATGACAAAATTGCAATGTTTTGGCTTAACACAAAATCTCCGTCTACCAATAACGGCACCGCACCCTGCGGATTTAATGCCAAATATTCCGGCGATTTAATTTTAGCGTGATTTACACCTTCCGCTTCATAAGGTTCGCCGATCCATTCCAATGCGGTATGCGGTACAAAAGAACAAGCTCCGGGTAAATAATAAAGTTTCATAAAACATCCTTAGTTGAGAGTGATAAAACAGGAGCAATTATAGCACTGCGAATATCCATGGTTTAGATCATTTTGTTATTCCACAAGCGCTTTATGCCCGCTATTTACTATTCTATTCATAATCGGGCATAAATTGAGATAAGGAGAAGCCCAAATAGATGCAGAATTGTGATCGAATTCACAAATATTTAACAAATTTGTAAAATTGCTACCAAAATAAGCCGTTTTTGATGAAAAATAGAACAGAAACTTGTCCATATAACACATAGCGAGGTCAAAAATGAAAACATTACCAATGTACATCAACGGTGAATTTGTGATTTCAAACAGCGGCAACACGTTTGACGTTTTAAATCCGGCGACAGAAGAAGTAATTGCGGTGATCACCAAAGGGACTGTTGAAGATGCACGAACAGCGATTGATGCGGCAGAGGCAGCACAAGATGCTTGGGCAGCGTTACCTGCCATTCAACGTGCTGGCTATTTACGTAAAATTGCTGATGGTATCCGCGCACGTTCAGAAGAAATTGCCAAGGCCATCTCATCTGAAATGGGTAAAGTATTACCGCTTGCCCGTGTAGAAGTGAATTTCACGGCAGATTATATGGACTATATGTCTGAATGGGCTCGTCGTTATGAAGGCGAAATTATCCAAAGCGATCGTCCAAATGAGCATATCTTCCTTTATAAAAAACCCATCGGTGTGACGACAGGGATCTTACCTTGGAACTTCCCATTCTTCCTAATTGCTCGCAAAATGGCGCCAGCATTGGTAACAGGTAACACCATTGTGTTAAAACCAAGTGTGGACTCGCCAATCAATGCAGTACTTTTCTCTGAAGTGGTACACAGTGTTGGCTTACCAAAAGGTGTATTCAACGTAGTTCACGGTTCAGGTTCTGACGTGGGTAATGAATTGGCAGCGAATCCAAAAGTGGGCTTAATTTCATTAACGGGTAGTGAGCCAGCAGGTCGTAAAGTGATGGAAGCAGCGAGCCAAAATATCACTAAAGTGAACCTTGAATTAGGCGGTAAAGCCCCTGCTATCGTCTTTGCAGATGCGGATTTAGATTTAGCGGCAAATGCTATTGTTGCTTCTCGTGTGATTAACTCAGGACAAGTCTGTAACTGTGCAGAACGTGTTTACGTTCAACGTGAAGTAAAAGAGCAATTTATCGCAAAATTGATTGAACGTATGCAAAAAGTCCGTTCAGGCAATCCATTAGAAGATGAAACCTTGGATATGGGTCCAATGGTTAACAAACAAGGGGTCGATCATGCTCAAGCGATGGTCGATGCGGCAGTGAAAGCCGGCGGACGTGTCTTAATCGGCGGTAAAGCGGTGGAAGGAAAAGGTTACTACTTTGAGCCAACGGTTATTGATAATGTGGATAACAGTATGGATATTCTCCGTTCTGAAATCTTTGGTCCGGTGATTCCGGTGGCAACCTTTGACACCACAGATGAAGTCATTGCGTTAGCCAACGACTGCGAATACGGCTTAACGTCATCGGTCTATACCCAAAACATCAACAAAGCGATGAAAATCGTTTCACGCTTAAAATTCGGTGAAACCTATGTCAACCGTGAAAACTTTGAAGCCATGCAAGGCTTCCACGCAGGCTGGCGTAAATCAGGTATCGGCGGTGCAGACGGTAAACACGGTTTAGAAGAATACCTCCAAACTCACGTGGTTTACCTCCAATATGACGATAAAATCTAAACCGTTCAATATCTTTAACGCTGAGGGTAATCAAATACCCTCAGCGGTAAGAGTAAGGCGCTCTCCTCTACAACGAAAATTGCAAATTTTTTGCCGAAACTGACCGCTTGTTGCTTTTATGTTCAAATCAATCCCGCCTCTTCTACAGAATGTTAGCTAAATTGTGAGACGCCTCACAAATCAATCAGCAGCTACGTAAAAGCTATTCCATTTTTAACAATTTACCCTAGAATCAACACCCTCAAACAATGTGTTACAGGGAATATTATGCGTGAGCGCCACAGCTTAATTTTAAAATACCTCGAAAAATATGAAGAAGCCGGTGTACAGGAATTGGCATCGCACTTTAGTGTATCTGTAGAAACCATCCGCCGCGATTTAAACCAAATGGCGCGTAATAATTTATTGCACCGCACTCACGGCGGTGCAGTCAGTAATAAGAATCGAGATATCGGGCGTTCATTTCAAGTTCGTCAAAGGATCAACAGCGATGCCAAAAAAACCATTGCTGAAAACGCCATGAAACATTTTTTTGAAGGCGCAGTAATCGGTTTGGATGCCAGCTCCAGCAGCTGGAACTTTGCTCAACAAATGCCGGATGTCCCTTGTACGGTTGTGACCAGTTCAATGCATAATATCCGAGCGCTAGCCAATAAATCTTGTATCGAAATTATTGCAACCGGCGGCGTTTACTCTTCTAAATACGATGCCTTTTACGGTTCCCTTTCCGGGCATATTCTGTCGCGGTTGAATATTGACATTGCGATATTTTCCTGTACTGGCATTTCCGATGGCGTTGTGTGGGAATCCAATGAAATGAACGCGGTTATTAAGCGTAAAATGCTTGCGGCAAGTAAACAGATCTTTTTATTTGCCGATCATAGTAAATTCGGGCGAAAAGACTTGATCAAACTGTGTGATTTTTCCGATATTGATATTCTTTTTACCGATCAACCTCCCACTGCTGAAATAAAACAATATTGCCAAGAAAATAATATTATCGTCACCATTTAAGGGGATTCACTACGCCCGATTTTTACCTTAAACGGTAAAAACGGGCGTAACATTTGCAAAAAAATCGCCAAAAATGACCGCTTGTTACCGTTTTTTGTGAACACATTCACAAAAAAGCGATCATTTCGGTAAATTTCCTTTTTATCCTGCCAATTCGTCGCACAATGTTCTACGTTCAATTTAATGCAAATTTCACAGAAGGGGAATTTTTATGACTCAACTCAAATCAACTCCAGTAAAAATTGGTATCCGCCCAACCATTGATGGTCGCCGTCTTGGGGTGCGTGAATCATTGGAAGATCAAACAATGAATATGGCGAAAGCGGTGGCGAAGCTCATTAGCCAA